>JANOJO010000439.1:0-4550 GCA_031418795.1 Bacteroidota bacterium
TATCAGGTAATGAAGAATGTAATTGATGAAGTAAGAAAAAACCGCAAACCCTGGTTAGTTCATGCAAAAGTTCCATTACTCAATCATCATACAAGCGGTGTAAGAAAAGAATTTTACCGTACAGAAATTGATTTGGCAAAACATACGCTGGATGATCCGTTTCCAAAACTCAGAAAAATTTTACTTGATATTGGTGTGGAAGAAAAAATACTTTCAGAGTTGGAGTATGATGCCATCAAATTAGTGAACGATGATTTTGAAAAAGCAATGAATGCCGCAGAGCCGGATACACTAAAAGTAAACGATTATATTTTTTCACCAACTCCCATTACAGAAGAAAAGGGAGAGAGGGCTCCTGCAAACAATGAAAAAGTATTGATGGTGGATGCTGCACTTTACGCTATCAGAGAATTGATGGAAGATCATCCTGAATGTATTTTATTCGGGCAGGATGTGGGAAAAAGATTAGGTGGAGTATTTCGGGAAGCTGCAACACTTGCAGATCAGTTTGGAGAGCATCGTGTATTTAATACTGCAATACAGGAAGCATATATTATTGGCAGCACGGTTGGCCTTAGTGCAGCAGGAGTGAAGGCTATAGTTGAAGTTCAGTTTGCCGATTATATTTATCCGGGCATTAATCAGTTGGTAAGTGAAATTTCAAAATCATGTTATTTAAGTTGTGGTAAATATCCGGTGTCAGCAATCATACGGGTACCCATCGGCGCTTATGGTGGCGGTGGCCCTTATCATAGCGGTAGTATTGAAACAACTTTGCTTTCCATTAAAGGAATAAAAATTGCTTACCCATCCAATGCAGCAGATATGAAAGGATTGATGAAAGCCGCATTTTATGATGGCAATCCTGTAGTGATGCTGGAGCATAAAGGGCTTTACTGGAGTAAAGTGCCGGGTACAGAAGATGCAAAAACAATTGAGCCTTCAAATGATTATATACTTCCGTTTGGAAAAGGAAATCTAATTCTCAGTGCTGATAATGAAAAAATTGACAACGGCGAATCCTGTTGTGTGATTACTTATGGCATGGGTGTGTATTGGGCAAAAGCAGCAGCAAAACATTTTGCAGGGGCAGTAGAAATTATTGACTTGCGAACTTTGTTTCCATTGGATGAAGAATTAATTTTTGAAACTGTAAAAAAGCATGGCAAATGCCTTGTGCTCACAGAAGAGCAACAATACAATTCATTTGCCGAAGCATTGGCCGGAAGAATTTCAAAAGAATGTTTTAAATGGCTTGATGCTCCTGTTGATATACTTGGAGCAGCAAATACTCCTGCTGTTCCATTGAATATGGGTTTGGAAGCGGCTGTGCTGCCAAATGCAGATAAAGTAAGGGAGAGAATTAAAAATCTTTTGGGAGAGTAAGATAAAAAAGTAAAATCTTCCTGCTTTAGTTTCTAAAGTTTCTAACTTACATCCTTCTTTTCATTTGCAGATTATTTTTTAAAACCCATCGAAACTGAGAATTTGTATATTTACTGTAAAAAAATGAACAAGTATAATACCTTTCTGACAATATTTATTATTTCAATTGCCGCATTAATTTTTTTCCTTGTTTTTTACATACAGGCCATACTTGGGTTGGTAACTATGTTGGATGAATATAAGGGTGATGAAACCAATCCGTTTTTAATTTTAAATACCTTATTCAGTCCACCGGTAATTATTTCAGGAATAGTTTTAGGTATATCCAGCCTGACTTACCGCATACTGGGCATTGTTTATGTTGCAAGAAATAAAATCGTAACAGACGGTGAAAAAGCATTATGGATTGTTGGATTCATAATTATGGGATTTATAACAGCCATTGTTTTTTTAGTTATGGCTAAGGGAAGAAAATTTGTTGAGTAATTATACGGACATGCTCATTCTGTTTTATTTCTTTTTAATAACAATCCAAAACAGCATCCGGTTCTTCTTAGTTTTTCTTCACAGACTCTCTTATTTTCAAATTTGGTTAATCTTTGAAATGTGTAAGAAATCTGTAGTTGCTCTGCCAATAAAGTTAAAAATCTTTAAAGAAATTTAGCCTATCATTATTATATTTGCAGCCCTGTTTGCCGGGGTAGCTCAGCTGGTTAGAGCATCGGATTCATAACCCGAAGGTCGGCAGTTCAAGTCTGCTCTCCGGTACAAAAATTAAACCCACAATTGTGGGTTTTAATTTTATGTTTAACTGCTACTCATTATATCAAATAAAGATTGAATAAAAAGGTTCATGCCCCGGGTAATAATTCTTAAAAGTTATTTTATTAAAACCTGTGTTGATGTATGAAATGGAACAGGAAGGGAAAACAATAATCTAAATTTAGTGCAGATAAGAATACCCGTATTTAAAGCTATATTTATTTTTATTTTACAGAATTTAATCTAAATTCATTTTATGAACTTACTGATTATTGCCATATTCGTAATAGGTTATGCTGCCATTGCATTTGAACATCCTATAAAAATAAATAAAACAGCCAGTGCCCTGCTTACAGGAGTTTTATGCTGGGTAGTTTATATTATGAACAGCGCCGGTACAGCGGCTATTTCTCAACAGTTATATGAGCACATGGGAGAAATATCAGGTATCCTGTTTTTCCTGTTGGGAGCAATGACAATTGTAGAATTGGTTGATGCACATGACGGCTTTGAAGTAATCACCAGCAAGATCACAACAACCGATCAGCGTAAGCTGCTTTGGATAATCAGTATTGTAACATTTTTTCTTTCGGCAGTTCTCGACAACCTTACCACCACCATCGTCATGGTTTCTTTATTAAGAAAATTAGTCAACGATAAAAAGACAAGAATGTTTTATGTTGGAATGGTAATCTTGGCAGCCAATGCAGGCGGGGCCTGGACTCCCATTGGTGATGTAACCACCACCATGTTGTGGATTGGCGGACAAATTACCACCGGAAACATTATGCTTCATTTAATATTACCCAGTTTGGTGTGTTTGATAGTTCCGCTTATTGTTCTTTCTTACTCAATGAAAGGAAAAATAGAAGCCCCGGTTGTTGTTGAAAGTAATCAAACAGATAAAACAACTGCTTTTGAACGAATGTTAATTTTCGGACTGGGGATCGGTGCACTGATTTTTGTTCCGGTTTTTAAAACTATTACCCACCTGCCTCCTTTTATGGGCATGTTATTCGGGCTAAGCATACTTTGGGTGGTAACAGAAATCATTCACAAAAAAAAGAACGATGCTGACAAAGATTCTTACTCTGTTGTACAGGCATTACGTAAAGTAGATGTGTCAAGTGTTTTATTTTTTCTTGGTATCCTGGTAGCTATTTCTGCACTAGAGTCAACACACTTACTTGCTGATCTTGCACAATACATGGATAAAAATATCGGCAACCTGGATATTATTGTAATTTCCATCGGACTGTTATCATCAGTCATCGACAACGTGCCCCTGGTGGCTGCGGGTATGGGTATGTATGATATGAACACTTATCCTACTGATCATTATTTCTGGACCTTTCTGGCTTATTGTGCAGGCACTGGCGGTAGTTGCCTTATCATTGGTTCGGCAGCAGGTGTGGCAGCTATGGGTATGGAAAAAATAGATTTTATCTGGTACATGAAAAAGATTGGCTGGCTGGCTTTATTGGGATACCTGGCAGGCGCAACTGCTTTTTTATTACAGCATTATTTTCTTAATTTTTAACCAGTTTAATTAGATTCGATAACTCTGTCAAAAACTCTGGCAGGGTTATAAGAACATTTCATTGATTCAGCAATTGATATATTTATAAGTATAAACTTTCGTAAATTTAATTATGAAAATCATCTTGCTCTCTATTGTTCTGGTAGCAATTGCCATTGCCGGCATTGCTATTAAAATTTTAGTGAAAAAGAATGGAAGGTTTGCCGGTACCTGCAGCAGCAATAATCCTTTAATACAAAGCGAGGGCGGAGCATGTGGTATTTGCGGCGCAAGACCTGATGAGAAATGCAAATCTTAATTCAATTCCTTTATCAATTTCTTTAAACTTTCAGAAGTATAAGTTTTCCAGCTACCGTTCTCATCATAAATAAAAAAAACTTCCAGTTTCAAATCTTTATTGTCCTCTAAAAATTGTTTCGATCTTTCCAGTCCCATGATCATAAAAGCAGTGGCAAAGGCATCGGCAGTAATGCCATCGTCTGCAATAACGGTAGCGCTTAGTATATTTTGTTTGGCAGGGTAACCGGTCCGTGGGTCAATGATATGTGAAAATTTTTGCCCGTCTTCTTCATAAAATTTTCTATAGTTGCCGGAAGTAGCCAGCGCTTTGTTATTTAAATTTATTACAGCTTTCAGTTTTCTTTTATCTGAGGTAATTTCTTCAGGCTGGTCTATACCAACTTTCCAGTCTTCTGTATTCTTTTTCCCCTTCGCTTTCAATTCGCCGCCCAGCTCAACCAGGTAATTGCTTATTCCTTTTCTTTCAAGATAATTGGCTAAAAAATCCACCGTATATCCAGGTGCAATGGCATTAAAGTCCAGCATGATCTGTGGCTTTGCTTTAATAATTTTATCTCCTTCC
>JANOJO010000440.1:0-5151 GCA_031418795.1 Bacteroidota bacterium
AAATTTTTTCAATAGATGAAACAAAAGCAAAGCCACTTCGTGATGCAGGCTTTGGTACTGTACTTTCTCATGTAAAAGATGGTATTGCCCGCGGCACCGGCGCTGTTGTTTCACTTGCCACTGAAAAAGAAAATTTATCAATCATAAAAGAAAAAGCTTCTGCTCATTATTCTTTTAATAAAGGAACATCCACACAAAACTATCCCGGTTCTATGATGGGTAGTATCGCTTTGCTGCGGCAAACTTTTCTTGATGCACAGTGGTATAAAAACAAACCGGCAGAAGAAGGTTTTAATTTAAGTCTGCAATCATGGCTCGATAATCAGAATATGCCACAAATTTTTGATGCAGGAGATAAATGGAATAATCTGCGTGCTGACAGAATTGGTGATGAATTTGACGTGCAATATATTTTAAAAGCCGGCGGCAACGAATACCAGCGGATAAAAGAAATGAAAACTACCAAAGCTTCATTTATTGTTTCCATGAACTATCCGCAGGCACAGGATGTGGAAGACCCGAACGAAGCAAGATTTGTTTCTGTGAGTGATATGAAGCATTGGGAAATGGCACCATCAAATCCAGCAGCATTTGAAAAAGCAGGAATTAATTTTTGTTTGACAACTGCCGATTTAAGAACTGTATCACTATTCTGGGGCAATCTTCGCAAAGCAATGGAATATGGACTGAGTGAAAAAAAAGCCATAGAGGCTTTAACCAAAACACCGGCAACGCTGCTGGGTGTATATGATAAAGTAGGAAGCATTGAAGAAGGTAAGCTGGCAAATTTTTTAATTACAAACGGTCCCATCTTCAATGAAAAAACAGTTATCATTCAAAATTGGGTGCAGGGAAAAAAATATGCAGTAAAAGAAGATGCCTGGAAAAATATTGCAGGCACATACAAACTTTCTGTAAATACACCTGCAGGAAATGAAACTTATACGCTTGATGTAAAAAGCAGCAGTTCTGTTGTGATGTGGGGAAAAGATACATTGAATACAAAATTTACTCACGATGGAAAAATTGTAAAACTTAGTTATGCGCCAATGGTTCGCAGGCAAAGACCCGGTGGTGGACAGCCCAGTGGTGCTCAACCTGGAGCCGGTCAGCCAGGTGGCGGCGGACAAGCTGGTGGTGGATTTGGCAGAGGAGGGTCTGGCGGAGCGGCGCAAACTGATGCACTTCCTGCAAGCGCAACAAGATTAACAGGTATTAATAATGGAACTGAATGGAATGGCACAGGTACTGATTCACTTGGCAACTCTTATACATGGACTGCTGTTTTTGAAAAAGCGGCAGAAATAAAACCAGACACTGTAAAGAAGAAAGAAATTCCTGTCATTGGAAAAGTTGTTTATCCATTTGAGCCATTTGGTTGGGATGAAAGTATGCAGCCCAAACAAGAAGCCCTTCTTATAAAAAATGCAACTGTATGGACAAATGAAAAAGAAGGAGTACTTCAGAATGCTGATGTATTAATTAAGAATGGAAAAATTGCAGCTGTTGGAAAAAATTTAACTGATGCCGCCGCAAGGGTTATTGATGGTACCGGCAAACATGTTTCTCCGGGAATTATTGATGAACATTCACATATTGCCGCTGCATCAATTAATGAAGGTGGTCAAAGTGTAACATCAGAAGTTAGAATATCTGACAACCTGAATCCTGATGATATAAATATTTACCGTCAACTAAGTGGTGGAGTAACTACTTCACATATTTTACATGGCAGTGCAAATGTTATTGGCGGACAAACACAACTAATAAAACTGCGCTGGGGCGCCAATGATGATGATTTGAAATTCAAGAATTGGTTGCCACAAATAAAATTTGCCTTGGGCGAAAATGTAAAACGTTCTGGTTCCACTCAGGGTAATACAAGATACCCGGATACAAGAATGGGAGTGGAGCAGGTGTTGATGGATGCATTTACCCGTGCAAAAGATTATCAGAAGCAATGGAAAGAATATGCTGATGCAAAAGATAAATTAGTAAAAGAGAAAAAATCAACTGCAGGTCTCTTGCCTCCACGCCGTGATTTGGAATTAGATGCATTGTCCGATATTTTAAATGAAAAAATGTTTATCACCTGCCATTCTTATGTACAGAGTGAAATAAATGGAGCGATGGAAGTAGCGAACAAGATGGGATATAAAATAAATACATTTACCCATATTTTAGAAGGGTATAAAGTTGCTGATAAAATGCTTAAGCACGGCGCCAATGTTTCTACCTTCTCTGACTGGTGGGCTTATAAAATGGAAGTGGAAGAAGCGATACCATATAATGCTGCCATCATGCACAAGGTTGGATTGACAGTGGCTATTAATTCTGATGATGCAGAAATGGCGAGAAGATTAAACCAGGAAGCTGCTAAAACAATAAAATACGGCGGCCTTACTGAGGAAGAAGCATTGAAAATGGTAACACTTAATCCTGCAAAAATGCTGCGGGTAGTTGACCGTGTAGGAAGTTTGAAAGTGGGTAAAGATGCTGATATAGTTGTGTGGAGTGATAACCCATTAAGCATTTATGCAAAATCACTTTATACAATTGTGGATGGTATCATTTATTTTGACAGGGAAAAAGATGTAGACCTGCAAAAAATGGTGGATGTGGAAAGAACCCGGTTGATTAAAAAAATGAATGGTGAAAAAAGAAGCGGAGGAGCGGTGATTCCAGCCACGCCAAGTTACAGAGTCATGCATACATGCAGCGACCATGGGCATAGCCACGGGTTACTTGTAATTGATGCAGAAGAAAATGATAACAATTAAAAATTAATACAATGAGAAAAATAATTTTTTCAATAGCATTGGTAAATTTTATCCTGGCAGCAAACTCCCAGGAAACCGTTTTGCCAACGCCACCTGCAAAAGGAGTTACTGTAATTACAAATGCAACTGTACATAATGGCAATGGAAAAACACTGGAAAATGCAACCATCGTAATTACTGATGGAAAAATAACCGCTGTGGGTACCAATATTACTATTCCACCAAACGCTACAACAGTTGATGGAAAAGGTAAGCATGTTTATCCCGGGTTGATTCTTCCTGTAAGCAGCCTTGGCCTGGTAGAAATTTCTGCAGTTCGTGCAAGCAGTGATGTGCAGGAAATCGGCGATATGAATCCGAATGTACGTTCTATTGTTGCTTACAATACAGATTCAAAAGTTATCAATACACTACGCTCCAATGGAATACTGATGGCGAATATAGTACCGCAGGGAAGTTTTCTTGCTGGTAGTTCATCCATTGTACAATTAGATGCATGGAACTGGGAAGATGCTGCTGTGAAAACAGATGCAGGCATGCATTTTTATATGCCGGCACTTATGGCCCGTGGCGGTGGTCGATTTGGTCCGCAACAAGGCAATCAAACTGACCCGGTAAAAGAAGGTCTTGATAAAATAGAAGGACTCAAAACATTTTTTAAAGAAGCAAAAGCATACCTGGCAGAACCAACGCATAAAGAATCCAATTTAAAATTTGAAGCAGTAAAAAATTTGTTTGACAGAAAACAAAAATTTTATGTGCATGCAAATATTGTAAAGCAAATGCTGGTGGCTTTGGATTTTGTAAAAGAATTTAATTTCGATATGGTAATAGTTGGCGGCAGTGATAGCTGGCAGATTGCTGATTTACTAAAACAAAATAATGTAGCCGTTGTTTTGCAACAACAACATAGTTTACCTACGCTGGATGATGATGATGTGGATCAGCCATACAAGAGTGCGGCAGCATTACAAAAAGCCGGTGTGGTGTTTTCTATTTCTGATGATGACCCGCAAACCCGTGGCCGCAACCTCGCTTTTAATGCAGGTACTGCGGCAGCTTATGGCCTAACAAAAGAACAGGCATTGGAGGCAATAACATTAAGCGCTGCAAAAATTATGGGAGTTGCAGATAAAGCCGGCAGCATTGAAGTGGGAAAAGATGCAAATATTATTATCAGCGAAGGTGATATTCTGGATATGAGTACAAGTAAAGTAACGGATGCATTTATACAAGGAAGAAAAATTGACCTGACTGATAAACATAAATTGCTGAATGACCGCTTCAATCAAAAATATGATTTGAAAAAGACTCAGGCGAAGCCATTCTGATTTTTATAAAAATCAAATCATACTCCTTCGCTGAAGCTTAGGAGTACAAGTAAAAAAATCCGGGTAATAATAATTGCCCGGTTTTTTATTTTAAAAGAATTATGTTTTCAGGTTCACTTAATTAAATTTCATCAATGTTCGTGTTGATCATCATGACTGTGGGCTTCATCAATCGGTTGGCCACAATGCGGGCAGTTTTTTCCTTTTAATTTTTTTTCTGATTTGAATTCTTCCAAAAAACCAGCTGTAATGATACCGGCAGGTAATGCAAAAAATGCAACTCCTGCGAGCATGATAATGCTGGATAAAATTCTCCCAATTGCCGTATATGGAAACATGTCACCATAACCTGTAGTTGTTAAAGTAACTACAGCCCACCAGATAGTGGCAGGAATACTGGTAAACAGCGTATCTTCTTCATTGTGCTCTGCAAAATATAAGAGACAAGATGCAATTATGATAAGAAATATGGCAAGAACAAGACTCAACAACAGTTCATTTTTTCTGGTTTTAAAAACATTCGCCACAATCTTAGTGGCTTTCATGTAAGCGGTCAATCTGAACAATCTCAGGATTCTTAGCAGGCGAAGGATGCGCAACATCCTTAGGTCAAAGACAACAATGGCTTGCAGATAATAAGGAAGAAAAGCCAAAAGGTCAATCAAGGCACCGGCAGAAAGCATATACCGGATACGGCCTTTGATGCTGTGGCTGTATTTTGGATCATGATTGCAACTCCATACTCTCAGCACATACTCAACGGTAAAAATGATTATTGAAAAGAGGTCGAAGTATATAAAAAATGTTTCGTATTTATCATGAATGTGTTTAACCGTCTCCAGCATCACAGCAATTACATTCAGAATAATAAGAATGATGATGGAAGCATTAATAATCTTATCGGCTCTTGAATCACCAATTTCAGGGTGCAAAAGAACATGAACTTTGTGTTTGACCTTGTGGTACATAAGCAGTGTTTGCTGTGGCTAAAGATAGAAAAATAAAACCTGCAATTGCAAAAAGCACAAATGCCGGAAGTA
>JANOJO010000441.1:0-3155 GCA_031418795.1 Bacteroidota bacterium
TTTGCATACCTGATGCTTATGCAAAGCTTTCCTGATGCTTATGCAAAAGGAAAGCTTTGCATAAGCATCAGGAAAGCTTTGCATTCACTGTTGTTGCAACAGGTATGCAAAGCTTTCCTGATGCTTATGCAAAAGGAGTTCCTTTAGGTACACAATCAGTTTGGGGCTGGCATAGTTTTCCAAATACAGAAAACCTGAAAGTGGAACAGGCACAAAAAACTTATGAGTTGGAGGGAAGAAAAATTTCTTATACTGTTCAACCAAAGGAACCGGAGCTGGCGAAAAAAGCAGTGGAATATTTTCGTGTTAATCAGCATCGCCTGCAGTTAGGAAATATTGGAATGGAAATAAAAAAGAAGGATGGTTCATTAGCAACAGCAGATGATATTAAGAATATAAATCAACAGTTAGATTTATGGACAGGCATCATCAGCAGTTCATTTACTGTCGAAGATGTGCCTGTAAAAGTAAATACAACATGCAACCAGCAGGAAGATGTAGTTGCATTTCAAATTGAATCGCCACTGCTTGCAGAAAAAAGAATCAGTATCCGTATCCGTTTTCCATATCCGAACGGACAGTGGAAGGATGTGGGCAATAACTGGAATAGTGAAACAGCACATTCTTCTATTGCAAGCCAGGGACCAAATAGCGCCTTCATTAAAAGGACGCTTGATAATTTCAATTATAAGGTAAGTCTTTACTGGTCGGGCAAATCTTCTTTTGAAGAAAAAAGCAAACATTATCTTTTGATAACACCTCAGGTTGCAAAAAATAACGTATTTGAACTTACTTGTCTCTTTGAAGGAAAAAAGGCCTTGTCTGTCTTAACTGGTTTCAAGGGTGTCAGCAAAAATAGTAGTGATGCCTGGAAAAAATTCTGGCTTAGTGGTGGTGCAGTAGATTTTTCCGGTACAAAAGATAAACGGGCATTTGAAATAGAAAGAAGAACAATATTATCTCAGTACTTAACAAAAATCCAATGCTCATCAGCATATCCTCCGCAGGAAACAGGATTAACATATAACAGCTGGTACGGCAAACCACATTTAGAAATGCATTGGTGGCACGCCGTTCACTATGCACAATGGGGCAGGGCAGAGTTGATGGAAAAAAGTTTGGACTGGTATTTTAAAGTTGCAGAAAAAGCAAAACTTATAGCAAAGCGTCAGGGTTTTGATGGCCTGCGTTGGCAAAAAATGACCGACAACGAAGGCAATGAATCACCTTCTTCAGTTGGTGCATTTCTAATCTGGCAGCAACCGCATTTTATTTACATGGCAGAGTTGCTTTACCGCGACAAACCAACAAAACAAATAATGAATAAGTACAGGGATTTATTATTTGCTACAGCAGATTTCATGGCTTCATTTCCTTCTTATAATACCCAAACAAAAAAATATAATCTTGGTAAAGGATTAATCCCTGCGCAGGAATGTTTTGATGCAGTCACTACGTTCAATCCAACTTATGAATTAGCCTACTGGCATTGGGCTTTAAATATTGCGCAGAAATGGCGCATACGTTCAGGCATGGAAAGAAATAAAAAATGGGATGAGATAATAAATAATCTTGCACCCTTACCAGAAAAGAATGGAGTTTATCTTGCTACCGAAAGTACTCCGGGTTGTTATGATGCTGATTCAAAATATTTAATTGATCATCCTGCGGTACTCGGGGCTTACAGTACATTGCCTGCTTCAAACGGATTAGATACAGCAGTAATGAAAAAAACATTTGACCTTGTTTGGAAAATATGGGACTGGGATCATACATGGGGCTGGGATTTTCCATTGACAGCAATGACTGCAGCAAGATTGCATATGCCTGAGAAAGCAGTAGAAGCATTGCTGATGCCAATCCGCACCAACACCTATTTAATTAACGGGCATAATTACCAGGATGAACGACTCACAATTTATTTACCCGGCAATGGTGGTGTATTAAATGCAGTTGCAATGATGTGTACTGGAACCGATGCCGATAAAAATATCAATATCGGTTTTCCAAAGGACTGGAATGTAAAATGGGAAGGTTTGAAAAAAATGTTTTAACGTTTTGCGTGGAATTAAAATCAATGAAAAAAATATTCTTCATAATTCTTTTAATTGTTTGTCAAAATTTATTTGGGCAGACACAAAATCTTTGGCATGATAAAGAACGAACGCTTCGTTATCATCCCGACGGAAATGATTTTGTTATCACCAACGGCAACAGAAGATTTACAAGAGCATTGTATGGTACCAATACCGGCTTTCGTGCCGAGGCCGGCGACCTGCCGGAGTTTGCATTGTATATGCTGGGTATGGGTGGGAATATAAAATTTGGGTTATCGGGTAACGATACAAGCAAATGGTTGATTAATGCAGATAAGATTACTGCACGTTACCGCCCCGGCAGTATGATTTATGATATTGAAGATAAAATGCTGGGCAAAGGAAAACTACATCTCGTTATTCTTGCGATGGCAGATGCAGAAGGTATTATTATTAAGATACTGTTTGAAAATGTACAGACGCCGTTAAAATTAATTTGGGTCTATGGCGGTGCTTCAGGTAAAAAATTTAACCGTGATGGCGATATGGGACCTGATCCCGAGAGTAGTTTTTATTTAAAGCCTGAATACTGCAGTGATAATAGTTATAGTATTTATCAAAACACTTTTTTACTAAAATATGGAACGGGTATAGTGGCTGAATGGGATCCTTATGTGAATAGAAATTTTGCAAAAGATTCGGTTAAGGCAGATAAGATTGGTAAAGAACAAAGAGTAACTGGATTTGTTCCACCATCTATGGATTTACAAGTGGCAGATGCTGAACAACAAAATTCTCCGGATGCATTGTTTCAATCAAAGCAAAGTAAGTCCTCTGTTATAACGGGCAGGTTAATCATAAAGAATAATGAAACTTATTTTTTTGCTATTCAAAAACCGAACAACAGTAAATCATTTTCTTATACTGAGGCTGCGCAGGTATTCAACAAAGCAGAAACAGCAAGAAAAAAAATTGCTGACAGAATAAAAATTGTTACACCGGATACTTACATTAATACATTAGGTGGCGTATTGGGCACAGCAGCAGATGCTATTTGGGAAAACCCAACTTATATGCACGGTTCTATTGGTTGGCGCATGCGGCTCAATGGTTGGCGCG
>JANOJO010000442.1:0-8865 GCA_031418795.1 Bacteroidota bacterium
TAAAAATTGCCTGCGTAAAAATGGTTTCTCGCCTGGAATTGTTCCGGCATTTCATCAATAATTTGAAAGTGAACACTGAATGGATAACTGTTCTTTACAATAATAGCCACAGGATTTTTATCGCCATTGCTCATTCGTTCTGCAATTTCACGGCTTGCAAATGGTTTTCCCCTGAATAAAAAAATAAAAGCTAAATCAGTAATAGTAATAAGCCCGTAGGTGAGTAAAATTATTTTTGCCGGCCATAAAACAACGGGATAAAAAAATGCAATAAGAAAAATGATGACCACTCCCCCGCCAATCCAATAGAAGCGGTCATTAAAATACAAGGTCTTCAGCCAGTAGTTGGATAAAAGCCATAGTGAAACGCCGGCAAATATTAAAATAAGCAGCAGCATAATTAACGGGGAACTTCTATTGATTTAATTATTTTCTCAATCAACTCATCGGCAGTAACTCCTTCCATTTCTTTTTCCGGCGATAGAATGATGCGATGACGCAACACATGTGGCGCCACTTCAATAATATCTTCCGGTGTAATAAAATCACGGCCCTGCATAGCGCCAATAGATTTTGCTGCCTTAAGAATATTTAATGATGCACGGGGTGATGCGCCAAGATAAAGAGCGGGGTTGTTTCTTGTTTCATTTACAATTTTTGCTATGAACTCAAATAGTTTCGGCTCCACATTAATCTGCATAATTGTTTTTCGGTAAGCATCAATATCATCAGCAGTAAGAATCCGGGGTACTTCATTCAATAAATCCCGTTGATTTATGTGATGTTGTTTTTCCAAAATTGCTACCTCGTCCTGAAAACTGGGATAGCCCATATCAATTTTAAAAAGAAAACGATCTAATTGTGCTTCGGGCAAGCGGTAAGTCCCTTCGTGCTCAATTGGATTTTGCGTAGCTAATACAAGAAATGGCGAACGCATGGCGTAAGTGTGTCCATCAATTGTAACCTGCCTTTCTTCCATCACTTCAAATAATGCCGCTTGTGTTTTTGCAGGAGCACGGTTTATTTCATCAATTAAAATAATATTGCTGAATATTGGCCCCGCTTTGAATTGAAAACTTGCTTCTTTCGGATTAAAAACGGAAGTACCGAGTACATCGGATGGCATCAGGTCTGGCGTAAACTGGAGGCGGGAAAAACCAACATCAATAATTTTTGCCATCAGCTTTGCTGTTAATGTTTTTGCCACACCCGGCACACCTTCAATCAGAATATGTCCATCAGATAGCAAACCGGCAATGAGCAGGTCAACTATTTTATGCTGGCCCACTATTACTTTTCCTATCTCATTGCGGATGGCGGTTACTGCTTCGTTCAATTTTGTAAGGTCTGTTCGTTGTTGAAAAACTGTTTCTTCCATATTTTATTTTTTTATAAATGCCTGTAAGTTATTGTGCAGATCGAGCAGCTTCAGGTCGCTTACTTTTTCTGCGTCACTTATTTCTTCCATCAGGTGCATCAGTTTAATAACATCTGTTTCTGACACGCCGCTTTTTCTTGACAGTGCTGATGCAAATTCATTATTGAGAAGTTTGGTGTTTAAAAAATAATTGTTCCGAACATACTCCAAAAAATAAGTAATCATTTTTTGCGAAATATTCCTGTTGTCTTTTTTCTGTAAATATAAGCGGCCAATGGTTTCAGTATAAGAAACGGTGGTGTTAGCGGGTGAAATTTTTTCAGTAATAAAGCGTTGTTTTCTTTTACCACCAAATGCTATAAAAACCAATAACAGGGCGAGTAATAAAAGAAAGGCTGGGTAAAGTGCAGGAGATTTTTTAAAAAAATCTGAAATTGAAAAATCTTCAGTGCCGGTATTCACCCTGTAATAATTATCCCAGTAAACGGATTTTGTTTCCGGTTCAAGATAAGAGAAAATATTTTCCAGGTATTCGTGATTGCCGGGCTTCAATAAAAAATAATTACTGAAAACTACTGGTGTGCCATGAAAAATAAATTTTCCATTACCATGATTTACTGCAACCATATTTGCCCTGCCATTTTCATTGTATCCAAACACCTGTGTTGCTGATGAATCATAACCATAAAAATAATTTTCAAACGGCAGCCAGAAAATACCGTACTTTTTTCCGTTTGATATTTTTTTATCAACCATAGAAACCCAGGTATCCTTTTTTTCCAGCCTGTATTCATTAAAGCCGTAGAAGGAAGTGTAATCAAAATACATTTCCATATCCAATGTATCTAAAAGTTGCTGATCAATATATTCTGCACTGATAAAAGCCGTGTTGCCATTGCTTACATAATCCAGGAGGTAAGAAAGATCGGGTTTGCTAAAGAATACATTTTTTGCAACGATTAGATAAACAGATTTGTTAAGATCATTTTCATACCACTGCTTTGAAAAAGGTTTTGTTTTAATACCAGCGATGCCGTTTTGAAAAAGATTATTTACATAGTGGTAAGCGATATAAGTGCCCATGGGCTCCTTATCACGGTAACTGTACTTGGGTGAAAGATTGGGAAATTTAATTTTTCCATTACCCGGCTTATTCGAATTGCAGGCAGACATCACTAAAGCAAAACTCAGTGAAAGAAGAATTGTTGTTTTATTTAAACTATTTTTCAATTTACCTGCCAAACTGTTTATTAAAATTTTTAAACTCAGATTGTATTTGCTGAAACATATTCTGCTCCAAAGGATATTCACCATACCACACATACTCGTATTTTAAAGTAAGCGAAGCAAACTCATTGGCGAATGGCTGGTTTCTCAGTTCGTTTACATACTGGTAATTTGTTTTCTCAGTACCGGTTTGCAAATATTTCTTTTCAGCAAGGTTTATCAATGTTTGCAAATAAAGATACCGGACTGCCAGCCGGAAGTTTCCTTCGCTTACAGCCAAGTCAATTAAAGATGCGGGGTTTTCGGGATTCTCATTGTCCACGATAATTTTTTCTCCGTTACTGTTTTTCCTGTTTCGGGTAAATAAGGATGAGTTACTGATAAAGAGTTTATACACTAAAAATGCAAAAACGCTGATGGCGCCAACCCAGATGATTAATTTAAAAAGCAAACTAAAAAATGAATCATCAACAGGTTTTATTTTTACAGGCTCATTCTTTTTTATTTTCTGTGTGGCACGCAACAGGCTGTCAAAATAATTTTTATAATAAAAACCCTTGTCCTTATTCAACAATTGTATTGTATCATTTGGAATGAGCCTGAAATTAGAAATGAGCGAATCGTTTGAAGTTTCTGATTCGGAGTCGGATTCAGTTGCAGTATCCATACTTACTTCCTCACTTACTGCATCAGTAGAATAATCAATATCGGGTGTAATAATAACGGTGTCTTGTAAGGTATCGCTTTGAGCACTTACATTCAGTGAAAAAAAAATTTCACAGAAAACAAAACTTAATATGCTGTATAAAAATTTTCTTTTCAAAGGATGCCGGTATTGAATGCCGGTGGGTTTAATTTTTTATATTTTCTTTCTACCCGGATAGGATAAATAATAAAATACCAGATGACAAAGCCCAGCGATGCAGCCAGTATAAATGCACTTATAATGACTGGCATGCCGCCTTTTCCATCTTTATCAAATGTTTCTGACATCAGGTGAGTGACATAACTTTCTAAGAATGCTGCGCCAAGCGTCATAGGTACAAAGATGATCATAATTTTAACGGCTTCTTTTGCACCTTTTTTAAAAGATGCCAGCCGCTTATACGATCCGGGAAATAAAATACTTTTTGCGAGAATGAAACCGGCGGTGGCAGAAATAATCATGGCAGATATTTCTAATGTACCGTGAATCCAGATTACCATCATCGATTTTATGCCTATACCTTTTGCAAAAAACATATATTGAAAACAACCCAGCATCACACTGTTTTGAAACAAGAGGTGAAATGTAAACACACCCAATAAGAGGCCGGAAATAAACATCCAGAAATCAATTTGTACATTATGATAAAACAGCCAGATAAATGAAGAGAAATATCCACTGTCTTCAAAATTTTTATAAACACCAAACGGATCTCCGTTGGCAATATTTTCTTCCGTCATGGCAACATAGTTTTCACCCATCACTCCTTTTACAAATTCATAATCTTTCATGGAAGAAATAACGGCTAAAAAGCAGCAGATTGCAAAAACAAGAAATGTGAATAGAAATACTTTGTGATGCTTCCTGATGGTGAGTGGCAATTCATATTTCCAGAAACTGATTAGGCGTGAATATTTTTCTTTTTTATTCTGGTAAATAGATTGGTAGATGGAAACAGCAAGGCCATTGATAAGGCGGGTTACTTTGCTTTGCGGGTAAAAAGTTTTTGCATAAGCCAGATCATCAACTAGGGTTGTAAACCGGCCGGCCATTTCATCAGGATCATCTGCTTCAAAATGTTCATACTCCTGCCATTTCTGAACATTCTTTTTTATGAATAAGGCTTCACGCATTTTGCAAAAAATAATTCATCAATATAAGAAGGATTTTAATACTGAATTGATTTATGCATATAAATTTATTTTGCAAACCTCACCCCTTCCCCTCTCCAAAGGAGAGGGGTTAGTGTACTAAAGTAGAAATTACTTTATTTATTCAGTTAATTTTTTTGCTTCTTACAAAAGCAGGTGTTCATTTGTATTAAATTGCGGCTGTATGGCTTCCATCCAGATAAATACACCTTTTAACCTGGCTATTGATTTTGAGCTGGCCGGTTTGCATAAAAGAATATTTGCTTACCTCACAGATCTTTTCATACTGGTAATATATTCCTGGGGTATGCGCCAGTTTTTATACAGCATTATTGATGTTCGCGGCGAAAACTGGTTTGGTATTGATATTATTTTTGTTTCCATTCCCATGCTGTTGTATGCCTTGGTATGTGAAATAACTATGCATGGCCAAACATTGGGCAAAAAAATATTTGGTACAAGAGTGATGAGCCTTGAAGGCGGTGAGCCTGCGGTGAGTCAGTATTTAATTCGCTGGGTTACGAGGTTTTTTGAATGGCCACTCGTATTTGGATTTGTATTCCCCGGCTTTTTAGTTTTATACCAGTTAATCTTTGTTGGGTTCTTCGGGATTTTTGTAATCATAATTATTGCTGTAACAAAATCGAGTCAGCGGCTGGGCGACCTGGCAGCAGGCACCGTGATAGTGGATACAAGAATTAAAACTTCAATACACGAAACTGTGTTTTTAGATATTTCGCATAAAGATTATGCAGTACAGTTTCCTGATGTGATGAAACTGAGCGACCGGGATATAAACTCAATAAAAGGAATATTAGATGTGGCTGTAAAAAAAGGAGATTTAAATTTAGCCGTTACTGCCGCCGAAAAAATAAAGAATCATTTGAAAATAAAAAGCTCACTTTCTCCGTACGATTTTTTAGAAACGGTGCTGATGGACTACAATTATCTTTCTACGAAATAATAAATAAGTACAAAAAGTATTTCAAAAAAATATCCTGCATTCCGGCAGGATATTTATTTATGCTTTTTTCTTTTCTGCCAGTTTCTTTTTTGTTTTTTTCAAAGCGGCATCAATGGCAGTACACAGGTTTGCAAATGTAGGTTTTGCAACAAGCGGTTCATCATTAATAAAAAATGCAGGAATTTCTTTTACTCCTTTATCTATTCCTTTTCTTAAATCATCCTGCACCTGCCAGCCAAAAGTGCCGTTTACCAGATCATCTAAAAATTTTTTATCCCTGATGCCGGCTTCTTTACTATGCAATTTCAAACTTACTGTTCCCAGATTTCTGCGGTTGTTGAATAACATATTGTGCATTTCCCAAAACTTTCCTGATTGGGCGGCAGCCACAGCAGATTCACTTGCCTTCATACTGCGCTGGTGTACGAGTGTCAACGGAAAATGACGGAAATTAAATCTGATTTTTCCTTCATATTTTTCCAGCAATTGTTTTACAACTTCGTTTGCTTTTGCACACTCTTCATTTTCATATTCACCAAATTCCATGAGGGTTACCGGGGCATCTATTGCCCCAACAAAAACATCCTTTGTGTGAATGATTTCTATTACTTCTTTTACAAATGCCATTTCTTTTATTTTTTAATTCCTGCCAGTTTTATTCTAATGCTGACTTACTATTTTCTAAAATTTCAACTACTAATCGGCTGAAGATAGGATTTTTATTTACCTGACAAAATAATGAAAAGCCCAAATTGCTAACAAGGCTCTCATCGCATGAAAATCAATGGATTAATTATGAATATTCTTTGTCTTATGGTCTTGTATAATCGGGCTTTTAGCTGGCTTTTCGATAGAATCATTTCTAAAAACAACTGTATTATCAAATACATCCACCAATACTGGTTTTGATTGATCCAAATGACCCGCCAGGATTTTTTTACTTAATTCATTCACAATTTCTTTTTGTATCAGCCGCTTCAGTGGCCGGGCGCCAAATTGTAAATCGAATCCCTGGTCGGCTAAAAATTTCAACACATATTCGCTGAACTCTAAATTGATGCCACTTGCTGCCACTAATTTTTTCAGGTTGTTTAATTGAATTTTTACAATCCCCGCTATTTCTTTTTTCAACAAGGGTTGAAACATGATGATTTCATCCACACGGTTTAAAAACTCAGGCCGGATTGTTTGCCGCAACAATGTCATCACTTCAGATTTTGCTTTTTCATTGGCTTCCTCTGCATTTTTTTCCAATACGCCATCAAAGGCTTCCTGTATTAAATGACTGCCCATATTGCTTGTCATGATGATAATGGAGTTTTTAAAATTCGCAACACGGCCTTTGTTATCTGTCAATCTTCCATCATCAAGTACCTGCAGCAATACATTCCAAACATCAGGATGTGCTTTTTCAATTTCATCCAGCAAAATAACACTGTATGGTTTTCTGCGAACTGCTTCGGTCAATTGTCCACCTTCATCATAACCAACATATCCCGGAGGAGCGCCTACTAAACGACTCACTGTATGCTTTTCCTGGTACTCACTCATATCTATTCTTGTCATCATGCTTTCGTCATCAAATAAATATTCTGCAAGTGCTTTTGCCAGTTCTGTTTTACCCACACCCGTAGTACCAAGAAAAATAAACGAACCAATTGGTTTTTTAGGATCCTGTAATCCTGCACGGCTTCTTCTGATGGCATCAGCCACGGCAGTAATTGCTTCCTGCTGTCCAACTACTCTTTCGTGCAAATGATCTTCAAGATTTAATAATTTTTCTTTATCGCTTTGCAACATTTTTGTAACAGGAATGCCAGTTGCTTTTGCAATGCTCTCAGCAATATCTTCTGCATCCACTTCTTCTTTTAATAAACGTTTTTCTGTTCCTGTTGCAAGTTGTTCACTGAAATCTGAAATTATTTTTTCCTGTTCCTTTATTTTACCATAACGAATCTCAGCTACTTTTCCATAGTCGCCTTCACGTTCTGCTCTTTCAGCCAGTTGTTTTAAATTTTCAATTTCTGCTTTTGCATTCTGCACTTTTTCCACCAGTTCTTTTTCATCTTTCCATTTTGCTTTCAGTGTATCTCTATCTACAGAAAGATTGGCAATATCTGTATTCAGTTCTTTCAATTTCATTTCATCGTTTTCTCTTTTAATAGCTTCCCGTTCTATTTCCAATTGACGAATCTGTCTTTCAAGTGTATCTAATTCCTCAGGCATGCTATTCATTTCCAACCTGAGCTTGGCTGCACTTTCATCAATAAGATCAATGGCTTTGTCTGGTAAAAAACGATCGGTGATATAGCGGCTTGATAATTCAACTGCAGCAATGATTGCTTCATCTTTGATGCGGACATGATGATATGTTTCATAACGATCCTTTAAACCACGAAGAATGGAAATTGCATCTTCAACTGAAGGTTCATCAATAATAATTCTTTGAAATCTTCTTTCCAATGCTTTGTCTTTCTCAAAAAATTTCTGATACTCATTTAATGTAGTAGCGCCAACTGCCCGCAAATCTCCTTTTGCCAAAGCCGGTTTTAAAATATTAGCAGCGTCCATCGCACCATCGCCGCCGCCTGCACCTACGAGAGTATGTATTTCATCAATGAATAAAATAATTTCTCCATCACTGCCACTTACTTCCTTTACCACGGCTTTTAATCTTTCTTCAAATTCACCTTTATACTTTGCACCCGCTATCAACAAACCCATATCCAGCGCATAAATAATTTTTGATTTTAAGTTTTCCGGCACATCACCATTTACAATGCGGTGAGCAATGCCTTCGGCAATAGCTGTTTTACCCACCCCCGGTTCGCCTACAAGTATTGGATTATTTTTTGTGCGGCGGCTAAGTATGTGCAGTGTTCTTCTTATTTCTTCATCACGCCCAATAACAGGATCAAGTTTTCCCTGCCTTGCCAGTTCGTTTAAATTCTTTGCATATTTATTCAGTGCATTAAATTCCTGGGTTTGTGTTTGCGATGTCACCTTTTCTCCTTTTCTTAATTCATTGATGGCGGTTATCAATCCTTTTTCAGTAAGGCCGGTATTTTTCAATAATTTTCCTGCAGCATCATTGCCTTGTACTATTGCTAATAATAAATGTTCTGGTGTTATAAATTCGTCATTGAATTGTTTTAATGCAGCGCCTGCCCTCAAAACAATATTGTTTGCATCCCGCCCCATTGCCTGAGCAGCATCGCCTGATGTTTTAGGTAATTTGGAAATAAGTTCATCAAGTTTTGTATCCACTAAGTTTATAGTAACATTATTTTTCTTCAGTAAATATTCCACCGGCGAATCCTGCTGTTCCAGCAACGCTTTTAAGATATGCTCAGTCTCAATGTTTGGGTTCTGTGAATTAAAAGCCAATTGCTGCGCCGACTGAAAGGCTTCTGCTGCTTTTATGGTAAAATTTCCTAAG
>JANOJO010000443.1:0-2904 GCA_031418795.1 Bacteroidota bacterium
TTGCTTAAAACGGTAGGAGGGAGCTGCCAATGATCACCAGCCAGTACAATTTTTTCTGCTAAGGGAAAAATGCACCAGGCAAGCGGTTCAATACATTGTCCTGCTTCATCAATCACCAATGTTTGAAATTTTAAAAAACTGATGTCGGCATCATACAATCCGATTGGTGTGCCGGCAATCACATCTGCTTCTGCAAATAATTTTTCTTCGTTGTATGCCTGCAGTTTTTTTATTTCGGTTCTGATATTTTTTACTTCTTTAAATAATAAATTACGTTGTTCTCTTTCTGCTTTACCAAAACTTCGTTTATATTTCAAAGCCATCTTTCTGAATTCTTCAGCCCGTATTTTTAATTGCTTGATTTCTTTTTGTTGTTTGCTGTTATTGAGTTTTCCTTCCGGTGTGTGGGCAAATACAATTTCATCCACTTTGCTGGTATTTCCCACTCTTAATAATTTTACATCCTGTTGAATCAATCCTTTTGAAATATTATCAACGGCGGTATTACTGGGTGCAGAAACTAAAACTTTTTCTCCGGCTTTAATTAATTGAATGATTGCTTCAATCAATGTTGTTGTTTTTCCTGTGCCAGGCGGGCCGTGTACAATTGTGATTTGTTCGTTTTGTGTGATAGCAGCAACGGCAAGTTGCTGACTTTCATTCAATATCTGATTGCGAAACTGTAAAGAATTATTTTTGAAAGCAGGCGTAGCAGTTTTTATTTTTTCAACGGTATGTAATTGCTCAAATAAATTATAAAGTGGTTTGTTGTTCTCAATTTCGTTCAGCACTTTTTTCATAATGCTGGTAGTTCTTGTATCAGGAGCTAATTTAATTCCAACACCATCATCTTCTATCCAATCAGGAAAGTCAGGTGCAAACAAACGAAACTCACCATTCTTTCCATCCAAATTCATCAATACTCCTTTTACGGGTTCTTCTCCTGAACAAAAACATTCAATGGCCGCACCGTCTTTAAAAAAATTTGCTTCGGGTGGAAAACTGAGTTTGAAATTTATTTCAGGAAAATCAGCATAACCAAAATTCTTTCTTGTGACGATGATAGGATGCAGGGCAAGGCCTTCTGCTTTTAAAGATTTGAGGGAATGATTTTCATTTAAACTATATCGCAGTGTCTGTTCTTTTTCTTCCAGGTTTATGCATTGCAATAATTTTTGAATATGAGGGTGCATGAGTGAAAATAGTGAGGAAGAGGGTGATAAAAAAATTGAATGACTTCAATCTTAATTATTGAATTCAATAAAAAATAATTTTTACGTTTTACTATTCATTAATTCTATTCCCAGTTTATATGCTGTATGTTCAAGGTTTTTAAATGTGTTCTTCAGCGCATCTTCCAGTTTCGTTCCGGGTTCATTAATACATATCATCCTTTCGAAATAATAATCCAATTCCTTTTCAGTTTTATCAGGAATTTTTCCAGCAAACCCGATTACCGGTTTGGAATATTCTTTGGCCTTTTTAGCAACACCAAAAGGCGCTTTGCCTTGCAGTGTTTGCCTGTCAATGCTTCCTTCACCAGTTATTACAAGGGTTGCTTTTTTTAATTCTTCTTCAAAACCTGTGATGGATAAAAAATAATCGATTCCATTTTCCAATTTTGCATTCAGCAATCCATATAATCCTGCTGCAACCCCACCTGCGGCTCCTCCATATTGAACCGCAGCAATATCTTTACCCGTTTTTTTCAACACTAAATCACGAAAACATTTTAAACCTTCTTCCAGAATAATAATATCTTTTTCAGATGCTCCTTTTTGCGGGCCAAAAACTGCAGCAGCTCCATACTCTCCCAACAAAGGATTTAATACATCGCATAAAATAATTATTTCTGTTTTTTCAAAAACCATTTTCCCGGGAGGCAAAGAATAATCCTGAATGTTTTTTAAATAAGCCGGATAGATAATTTCATTTCCCCGTCCGACCGGGTCATCCGGGCGGGCATTTACATCAGTAAACCGAAATCCCAATGCCCTGAGTATTCCTGTGCCAGCATCAACTGTAGCACTACCGCCAATACAAAGCAAAATTCTTTTTGCTCCTTTGTTGATTGCAGCAAGCATCAATTCACCTGTTCCGAATGTTGTTGTTTTCAATGGGTCATATTCATGCGGCTGTAATAAACGTAACCCGGATGCAGCAGCCAGTTCAATTACAGCGATAGAGTTTTTTTCTGACCAGCCAAAAGAAACAGTAATATTTTTTCCTAAAGGGTTTTGAACAATCGTTTCAACCCGGGTATCGCAAATATGCTTTATTAATAAATCTGCCGTACCATCTCCACCATCGGCAACAGGAAAAAGTTTTGTTGTGCAATCAAGCCGGCTTCTTTGAAATCCTTTTTCAATTGCTTCAGCTGCTCCTGTTGCATCAAGACTGTTTTTAAAAGCATTTGGAGCAATAAGAATATGCATGGTATTTTATAAAATAAAAAGAGACAAGATATAAATAAACAACATAGCTGTTAACCCCATCCAGACAGATGCAACCGAATGTACCCGCAGCATTGTCCGGATATCAATATCAGAAAATTTTGATATTACCCAGAAATATGCATCGTTTGTATGCGATATCATCATAGAACCGGCACCCATAGAAAGAACCGCAAGCAGTTTTCCATTTTCCGTATCCAGACCGAGTACCTGTAATAAAGGCAATACAATTGATGATGCCATTATTATTGCAACAGTAGAAGATCCCTGTGCTGTTTTTATTAATATCGTTAATAAAAATGGGAACCAGATACCAACAGATTCCAGGTTTACAGATTTACTGAATTGTGTTCCTATATCTGTAGCGGCCAGAACTGCACCAAAGGCAGCGCCGCCGCCAATAATGACAAGAATTGCACCTGCTTTTTCTACAGCAGAGCCGAGATATAAT
>JANOJO010000444.1:0-2416 GCA_031418795.1 Bacteroidota bacterium
CTTTAATATCTACATCAGCGATGGAAGCGCCGGCACGGTCATACACAACCTGTGATGCACGCATGGAAGCTCCTGTTTCAAGAAAATAAATTCCCAGGCGGTCACCACCACGGGCGATGAATTGTGTATCCACTCCATAACGGCGCAAATGATTAATGGCTGATTGACCGATTGGATTATTTGGTACTTTGGTAACGAATGTTCCATTCAAACCATAATTGCAAAGCGCTGCAGCCACGTTTGCTTCACCACCACCATAAGTAATATCAAATGTATCGGATTGAACAAAACGTCTGAAGTCGGGTGTTGATAAACGCAACATGATTTCTCCAAGTGTTACTACTTTTTTTGACATATTATTTACCCCCATCTCCGCCTGATGTGGAGAGTTTTGAAACTTACTCCAAATTGGAACAAGTTTTTATTAATAAAATTGATTGGCTAAGTGTTAATGCATCAGTATTTTTCTATGTGGTAAAATTTTGAACCACATAGACACATAGATACATAGGATTTCACATAGTTTTTTAAAAAGAACTTTCTTTAAATTTTTATTTCAACTCAGGTACCGGCGCAGGATCCATATCTGTATAAACTAAATTTTCACCCGCCATGCCCCAGATAAAACCATAATTGCTGGTGGCGCAACCAAAATGAGTACTCCACGGTGGTGAAATAACTGCTTCGTTATTCGCCATTACGATATGTCTTGTTTCTTTTGTTTCTCCCATAAAATGAAAGATGCGGTGCTGCTCAGGCAAATCAAAATAGAAATACACTTCCATTCTTCTTGTATGTGTATGCGGTGGAATGGAGTTCCATACACTTCCCGGATCAAGCATTGTTAACCCCATTACCAACTGGCAACTTTTTATTCCATCCAGATGAATGTATTTGTAAACCGTTCTTTTGTTTGCTGTTTCAGCAGCGCCTAATTGTACCGGCGCAGCTTTTTCTTTTTTCATCAGCTTATTGGCGTACTTGTGATGTGCCGGTGCAGAAAGTAAATAAAATAATGCAGGCTCATTTTTTTTCTTTGATTTAAATTTTACTTCTGTGGTTCCTTTGCCAACATAAACACAATCAAATTTACTGATAGCAAATTCTTTTTTATCAGCAATTACAATTCCATCTCCACCCACGTTGATGATGCCGAGTTCTCTTCTTTCTAAAAAATATCCGGCTTTAAGTTCTTCGTGATTCGGAAGTGAAATTGTTTTGTTTACCGGTTTTACGCCACCAATAATAACTCTGTCGTGATGCGAATAAGTTAATTGAATTAAATCATCCTGCATCAAACCACTTACCAAAAAATTATCCCGGAGTTGTACCGTATTCATTTGTTTGGTTTCATTTTGACTGATTGCAAATCGTATATTCATGCCCCCATCTCCGCTGGTAAGCGGAGAGTAAAAAATGCCTTCCAGGTAATGTAGCTTCATTTTTATTAAATTACTTTCCCACCAATTTTTTTCTTCTCATCAACATCCTGCCAACCGAAATAATTTTTTGCATTGTTAAAACAAATATCCTGAATTAGTTTTCCTATCCATCCTGTATCGTCAGGCAATTCACCGTTTTCAATTTCTTCGCCAAATAAATTGCAAAGCAATCTTCTGAAATATTCATGTCTGGGAAAAGAAATGAAACTTCTGCTGTCGGTAAGCATGCCGATGAAACGGCTTAGCAAACCCATATTGCTGAGTGTGTTTATTTGTTTGGTCATTCCGTCTTTCTGATCGAGGAACCACCAGCTACTACCCCACTGAATTTTTCCTGCGGCAGAACCATCATTGAAATTCCCAATCATTGTTGCAAACAATTCATTATCGGCGGGGTTAAGATTATAGATTATTGTTTTAGTGAGTTTATTATTTGTATCCAAACGGTTCAGGAATTTTGACAAAGCTCTTGCCAGTGAAAAATCACCCATACTATCCCAGCCCGTATCGGGACCAAGTTCTTTCAATTTTCTGCTGTTGTTATTTCTTAATGCTCCAAGATGGTATTGCTGAACGAATCCTTTTTCCCAATCCCACTCTGCAAAAGTTACCAGCATCGCCGATTTGAATTTCCGGTTTTCTTCCAATGAAAGTTCGCCACCCGAACGTATCTTGGCGAAGATGCCTGCAATTTCTGTATGCGTATATTCTTCTGCATAAATTTCTTCAAGTCCATGGTCGCTTACGCTGCAGTTGTTGGCAACAAAATAATCATGGCGTTTTTTTAATGCAGCGAGATAGTCATTATAAGTACTGATAGAAATATCGGAAGCCTTTTCTAAAGAAGTAAGATAGTTGTTGAATATATTTGCATCATCCACATTCATTGCTTTATCCGGGCGGAAGGCAGGTAAAACTTTTATAGAAAACCCATCCTGTTTTATTTTTTGATGATATTCTAAATTATCAACCGG
>JANOJO010000445.1:0-2063 GCA_031418795.1 Bacteroidota bacterium
CTTTTGCATAATCTTTTACAAAATGACCTTCTGTTTGCAAAGCCATTACTGCTGCTACAAACATCGTCATCGGATGGGCATAAGATGGAAACGAGTCAATCACATCAAATACATGGCTGGGTACATGGCTGCGTCGCTGCCATACATTTGTTATATGATGCGCATCTTCTTCTTCCGGCAATTCACCAAGAAGCATCAGATAAAAAAGTCCTTCGGGCAAAGGCTCAGAACCATCCGGTGCTTTGGGAAGTTTCAATCTCAACTCGGGAATAGAGTATCCCCTGAACCGAATGCCTTCAAATGCATCGAGTAAAGAAGTTTCGGTTACTAAACCGGTAATGCCCCGCATACCCTGATAGACCTGGCTCAGAGTTACTTCACCAATAACTTTATTACCGTGTTCCTTTAGCAAATTTTTTATTTCTGCTGCGGCTTCATCAGCTTTTTCTTTAAATTTATCCTTTACTATACCCATGATGCTGTGTATTTTTTTTCTGTGATGTGGATAGACAAAGATAATTATTTACCCTGCTGCGCGGTAAAATAATTGGATGAAACAAAAATGAAATTTTATTTAGGAGCTTTTCGGTACAGCCACAAGGCTACCAATGTAAAAATGATATTGGGCAACCAGGCTGCCAGCAGCGGGGGTAAATTTCCCTTTACAGAAAATGTGGTGGAGAACCTGTCCGTAATAATAAATAATGCAGCGATAATAAAACCACTGGCTATATGAAGCCCGCTGCCTCCTCTTGTTTTGCGGCTGGCTATTACGGCGCCAATAAGAGTAAGCAATAATACTGAAACTGATGTGGCACTCCGGCGGTACTGTTCCACTTTTAGCGTATTCAAACCTTCGGTGCCGCGCAGCTCCTCCATTTTTATAAATTGTTTCAACTGAGAGGTCGTTAATTTATCCTTTAGATAAAAGTCATGACGCAGGTCACTGGGTTTAATATTCAAATTAATATTGAAAGAAGGATAATTAGTTATCTGCTCACCTTTTGAAGTTATTTTTCTTTCTATGGCATTGGTAAGCTGCCAATTTTTTTTTGCTGTATCCCATTTCATATTATCTGCCCGCAGGTTGTAAACCACAGTTTCGCCTTTGGTACGATGCAGAAAAAAACCACCGGCAGATTTTTGAGATGAATCATAATATTTTATTCCCATATAGGAATTAGAATCTGATCTGCGGTAATAAGTATCCTGGTAGTAACCGGTTTTCATTGGGTCATTCTTATCAACATATTTTACCTGGAAATTGCTATGTATTTCATTTCCTTTTGGAATAAGCTGCCTGCTGGCAAAATAAAGTATGCCGGCCAGAAATAAACCACCAATAAAATAAGGACGCAAAAAACGGTTGAAGCTGGTGCCGCTGGCAAGTATGGCAATTATCTCTGAACGGATGGCCATGCGGCTGGTGCAGTAGATAACAGCAATAAAAACAAAGAGGGGAAAAAGCAATCCCCAGATATACGGAACGAAGCCAAAATAATATTGAGTAATTAACTGTTGTGTGCTAAGGCCGGTTTTTACAAAGACTTCTGTATGCTCGCTTCTATCCACCGCCACTGCAATCAGGGTGAACATAATCAGGCAAAAGAAAAAAGTAACAATCAGCTTTTTAATAATATACCAGTCAATCTTTCGCATTTGGTTGCAAAGAAAAAGAATTATCGGGGAAAGAAATGTGAAAGTATTAAAATGCTTTGCAAATTTTGCAACTAATAAAACAGTATAATATCTGATTGAATGTAGACAGTTTAATGAGTTGTCAAAAGTCAATCAATCCAACAATGATAAATTTTCAACTTTATTAATGTTTAATAAATTCTTTAAATCATCAACGCCCTAATTTCAACCAATAATTCACATATTGTGGTTTTTTTCTTAAATCTTTAAAAACAATTTTTGCCCGAATGCTAAACTCTCCCCAACCGGCAGTGCTGTATGAAAATTTTTTTTCCCATTTAGAGGAATCAACTTTTATTACCGGGTTTTTAAATGTGCTATGAAGATAGTATTCAACATAAGAAATAGTTTTACAAATTGAGATA
>JANOJO010000446.1:0-9201 GCA_031418795.1 Bacteroidota bacterium
TGGAAATGGTGGTGCTGGTTACCATTATCCAGATTGGATTTTTGATCTTGGAAACCGCCTTACGTTTTTATTTTTCCTACATCACAGCCTGGCTTGGGCAAAATGTGGTAAAAGACCTGCGGGTAAAAGTGTATAAGAAAGTATTAAACCTGAATCTTTCACAGTTTGACAAAACACCCATCGGCACTTTAACCACAAGAACAGTGGATGACATTGAAAGAATCAATGATGTATTTTCCGATGGGCTGATTCCCATCATTGCCGATCTGCTTTCTATTGTTTGTGTGCTGGGGTATATGTTTTGGGCTGACTGGCAACTGACTTTGTTTGCACTTATTCCTTTTCCGCTTTTATTAATTGCCACCTGGTATTTTAAAGAAAGTGTTAACCATTCTTTTCACAGGGTAAGAAATGCCGTGGCAAATCTCAATGCATTTGTGCAGGAACATATTTCCGGAATGGCGGTAGTACAGGCATTTGCTGCAGAAGATCGGGAGTTTGAAAAATTTAAAAAAATAAATAAAGAACATCGCAATGCAAATATCAATGCCATCTTTGCTTACTCAGTTTTTTTCCCCATCGTTGAAATTATTTTAGCTACAGCTATTGGTTTAATTGTTTGGAAAACATCTGCTGTTGCACTTGATCTGCAGCAAAGCCAGCAGGGAACCCTGATGGCTTTTATACTTTGCCTCAATTTAATTTTTCGTCCGTTAAGAGTAATAGCCGATAAATTTAATGTATTGCAAATGGGAATGGTAGCAAGTGAACGGGTGTTTAAAGTGATGGATAATCATGATTACACAAAAGATGAAGGAGTTTTTTCTCCCTTGCAGGTGAAAGGAAAAATTGAATTTGAACATGTGAGTTTTGGGTACAATGCAGAAACAACAGTTTTGAAAGATGTAAGTTTTACAGTAAACCCGGGAGAAACAATTGCTATTGTGGGGCATACGGGCAGCGGCAAATCAACCATAATCAGTTTACTCAACCGGCTTTATCATATTCAAAAAGGAGCAATAAAAATTGATGATGTAAATATTGAAGAGTACAAATTAGATTTATTAAGAAAAAATATTGGTGTTGTTTTACAGGATGTTTTTCTTTTTTCTGGTTCTATTTTAGATAATATTACGCTGCGCAATACAGATATTTCCAGAGATAAAGTAATAGAAGCTGCCCGTATGATTGATATGCATGATTTCATCATGAGGTTACCCGGCGGATATGATTATAATGTAATGGAGCGTGGCGCCACTCTTTCTTTAGGGCAAAGACAATTACTTTCTTTTGTAAGAGCATTATTATTTAACCCGTCCATTCTCATCCTGGATGAAGCCACTTCTTCAGTAGATACAGAAAGTGAGCAACTGATACAGCATGCTATTGACAAATTAATATCCGGAAGAACATCCATCGTCATTGCACACCGGCTCTCCACAATCCGAAAAGCAAATAAAATTATTGTGTTGGAAAAAGGAGAAGTAATAGAATCAGGAACACATCAGGAATTAATTGCAAACGGCGGTCACTATTTTAAACTTTATCAATTACAGTTTGAAAAACATAAATCAGTAGCTTAGTTTATTAATAATTCTGATGCCTATCCGTCTTTTACTTATTTGTTTAATATTTTATTCTTTTCAACCACAAAGAGAACAATCACCTTTTATAGTTGTTTTAGGAATAGCCCAGGATGCCGGCTATCCGCAAATAGATTGTAAAAGAGATTGCTGTAAAAAATACTGGGACAAAAAAACTTCCCGTCAGAAAGTTACCAGCCTTGTTATTTTTGATCCTGTCACCAAACAAAAGTGGATATTTGACGCAACACCTGATTTTACTGATCAACTGCACGAAACTGATAAATATCAAAAAGGAAATCTATCTGGTATTTTTCTTACTCATGCACATATTGGTCATTATACCGGGCTGATGTATTTGGGAAAAGAAGGAATCAATGCAAAAGAAATTCCTGTATATGCCATGCCGCGAATGGCAGAATATTTGCAAACAAATGGTCCCTGGAGTCAATTAGTAAACCTGAAAAACATTCAACTGCAGAAACTAAAAGCTGATAGTGTAATTCAGATAACAGATAAAATTTCAGTAACCCCAATTAATGTTCCTCACCGCGATGAATTTTCTGAGACAGTTGGTTTTTCTATTAAAACGGGAAACAAATCTTTGCTGTTTATCCCCGACATTGATAAATGGAACAAATGGGATAAAGATATCAAGCAGTTGGTTAAACAATACAATTATCTTTTTCTTGATGGCACTTTTTACAACGAGAAGGAATTGCCCGGAAGAAATATGGAGGAAATTCCACATCCTTTTGTACAGGAAAGTATGGAGTTGTTTAAAGATTTGCCTGCTACAGAAAAAAGTAAAATCTGGTTTATCCATTTCAATCATACAAATCCATTGATCAACCGGTTTTCAAAAGAATACAAGGAAGTGAAAAACAAGGATTTTAATGTAGCAGTTGAGAACACAACAATCATTTTATAATCAAATAAAATTTGATGTTGATTTTTTTATAAAGCTCTTTTCCTTTTCAAGGTTTTTCACCCCTGCCCCCTTATCTTTGCGCCAAATTTCAGGATGGGTATGATGAACGGGCTATTTAAATCCTTTACTGTAGCGGTTTTCAGCGTTTTTTTGATTTCAATTTCCCTCTCAGTTTTTGCTGAAGGTGGCGAAGGTGATCAGGGCGAAAAAAAGAAGAAAAGTTTTAATGCCCAGGAAGTCATATTTGGCCACATTCTCGATGGTCATGAGTTTCATTTTTTCGACATTTTTGTAAACGACAGTACAAAAAAACCCATAGGTATTCCACTTCCGATAATTATTTATTCACCACAGCGTGGTCTCGATGTTTTTATGTCTTCTAAATTTCATCATGGACATGAATCTTACAAAGGGTACAGAATTATTGACGAGCACTATCTTCACGAACTGGAAAAACAAGGTTTTGATGTAAAGAAAGAAGGCCTGAATATTGGAAAAATAATTGCAGTAACTGAAGATGACAAGCTTGATAAATCAGTAAGTGTTCTTGATCTTTCACTTACCCGCAATGTGGTGCAGATGATACTGGCTCTTACATTACTGGTGTGGATAATGATATCCATTGCCAATCGCTATAAAAAAGGGGAAGGTGTAAAAACAGCGCCGAATGGAATGCAGGGTTTAATGGAACCGGTTATAGCTTTTGTTCGGGATGAAGTGGCCAAACCTAACCTGGGGCATAAGTATGAGAAATATCTTCCATACTTACTGACTGTTTTCTTTTTCATCCTTATCAATAATATTTTCGGATTAATACCGGGCACAGCCAATGTAACCGGCAATATTGCATTTACACTAGTACTGGGTGTTATTTCTTTTGTAGTTATTCTTGCCAGTTCTAAAAAACATTACTGGGGTCATATTTTTAATCCGCCAGGCATGCCATTGGGAATTAAATTTATTCTGGTACCTGTGGAAGTGTTGAGCTTGTTCATTAAGCCCATGGCATTAATCATTCGTCTTTTTGCCAATATGGTAGCCGGGCATATAATTATTATCTGTCTTATTTCACTCATTTTCATTTTTGCAGGATTAAATGTGTATGCCGGTTGGGGTACTTCCATTTTTTCCATTGCGTTTACCGTGTTTATATATTTTATTGAAATACTTGTTGCGTTCATCCAGGCGTTCATCTTCGCTATGCTTACCGCAGTATTTATCGGGCAGGCTTATGAAGGGGAACATCCGCCTGAGGCGGAAGCACATGCACATTAAGAGTTTTATTTTTAACCAATAAATGTTCAATTATGGATTTCTTTATTTTAGAAGCTGTGGCAAATGCTGGTGGTGCCATTGGTGCCGGTCTTGCAGCGATGGGAGCTGGTATTGGCGTGGGCCAAATCGGTAAAGGAGCTGTTGAAGCTATTGCCCGTCAGCCGGAAGCACTAAACGATATACGCAGCAACATGATCCTTACTGCCGCACTGGTAGAGGGAGCAGCGTTGTTTGCAATTATCGTGGGTTTCCTTGCTATGGTTCTCTAATGAACACATTACTGCATCCAAAGCAAAGGGCGGAGGATGCAGTTAATTTTAATTTTTTCAAACTGATTATATATGCATCCTCTTTTAAAACCGGAATTCGGATTACTGATATGGACATTGGTGTCTTTCCTAATTGTGTTCTACATCCTGAAAAAATATGCATGGCCTGCCATTGTAAAAGGATTGAAAGACCGTGAGCAGGGCATTGCCGACGCATTGGCTACTGCGGAAAAAATAAAAGCAGAAATGTCACAAATGAAAAGTGATCATGAAGCATTGCTGGCACAGGCCCGTGAAGAAAGAGGACAGATGCTGAAAGAAGCAAGGGAAACCAAAGAAAAAATCATCAGCGAATCAAAAGAAATTGCAAAAACTGAAGCCAATAAAATAATTGTGGAAGCAAGAGCCGCTATCGAAGCACAAAAAATGGCTGCAATCACTGATGTAAAAAACCAGGTGGGCAAAATGGTGATAGAGGTATCTGAAAAAATATTAAGAAGAGAATTAGCGAATAAAGAAGATCAGGAAGCTCATATCAAGGGGCTGGTGGAGGAAGTGAAATTAAATTAAGAAAAGCTGTGAGCTATTAGCCACGAGCTGCGAGCCTTTAGGTTCCTGCTCGGAGCTCAAAGCTCGGAGCTCAAAGCTAAGAAAATGTCCAACGTAAGATTAGCAACACGGTACGCCAAATCATTACTCGATCTTTCAATTGAAAGAAACGAAGCAGAGGCAGCTTTTGCTGATATGGAATGGTTACAGTCTGTATGCAAAAGCAATCCTGATTTTGTAAACGTGCTGCGCAGCCCGATTATAAAATCTGATGCCAAAGGAAAAATTATAGCGGCTGTAGCAAAGGATCGTATTGGCGTATTAACAGGTTCCTTTATCCGCTTACTCATTCAAAAAGGAAGGGAAAGTGTATTACCGGAAATTACTCATGCTTTTATACAACAATATAAAGTTTTTAAAAATATATATTCCATAAAGCTGACAACTGCATCGGTTATAAGTGATGGATTGAAAAATGAAATTATCAATCACATCAAAGCAACAACCGAGATGCAGAATATAGAATTAGAAACTGTGGTGAAAGAAGATATTATCGGCGGGTTTGTTTTACAGGCTGGTGATAAATTAGTGGATGCAAGTATTGCTTATGATTTGAAAGAAATTTCAAGACAGTTTGAGAACAACGACTTTATTTATAAGATAAGATAACAACCCCCTGTCTCCGTCTCTGGCGGGGAACTTAGGTTGGTAGTGTGTGATTATTTGAAAGGGATTTAGAAAAGAAGTTTTGCTTTGATACATCCCCTCCATAGGAGGGGCGAATTTAGGAGTAATTATATTTTAGGAAACCGGGGTGGGTTTGTTAATTAATAGTATAATATAAAACCGGAGTTACGATTGCTAAATAGAGAACAAAAAGTACAAGGGTGATTCTTTTTTCTTCTTTCACTGAAAGAAAAAAAAATAACAATCCGCCAGTTGGCGGATGCAACAAAAGTTGATTAGAGAGCTAAAAGCTGGTAACAAAAAAAATAAAAAACCCTCCTTCGCTAAAGCTTCGGAGGATAAACAAAAAAACGATAAACGAATTTATATGGTACAGATTAAACCAGAAGAAATAAGTGCAATACTGCGTGAGCAGCTGAGCAACTTTAACGCCAGCGCCGACTTGCAGGAAGTAGGAACCGTGTTGCAGGTAGGGGATGGTATTGCCCGTGTGTATGGATTGGGAAATGTTCGCTATGGTGAACTCGTTGAATTTGAAAACGGCGTTCGTGCAATTGCCTTAAACCTTGAAGAAGATAATGTGGGTGTGGTATTGATGGGTGAAACAGGTGGTATCCAGGAAGGATCACAGGTTCGTCGTACAGGACAAATCGCTTCTATCAAAGTAGGTGAAGGAATGGTGGGTCGTGTAGTAAATACATTGGGTGAACCAATAGATGGTAAAGGACCCATCACCGGCGAACGTTTTGAAATGCCATTAGAAAGAAAAGCACCGGGTGTAATTTTTCGTGAGCCGGTAAAAGAACCTTTGCAAACCGGTATCAAAGCAATTGATGCGATGATTCCAATTGGCCGCGGCCAACGTGAGTTGGTTATCGGCGACCGTCAAACAGGTAAAACTGCTATTTGTGTTGATACTATAATTAATCAGAAAGAATTTTTTGCAGCCGGCAAACCGGTTTATTGTATTTATGTAGCGATAGGGCAAAAGTCATCAACAATTGCCGGTGTGATGCAGACTTTGCAGGATGCAGGTGCAATGGAATACTCAATCATTGTTGCGGCTTCTGCAAGTGATCCTGCTCCGTTACAATTCTATGCACCATTTGCCGGCGCTGCAATCGGAGAGTTTTTTCGTGATACCGGAAGACCGGCGTTGATTATTTATGATGATCTTTCAAAACAAGCTGTAGCTTACCGTGAAGTTTCATTGTTACTTCGCCGTCCTCCGGGTCGTGAAGCATATCCCGGTTATGAATTCTATCTGCATATCCGCTTACTTGAACGAGCTGCAAAAATTATTACTGATGATAATGTTGCCAGGCAAATGAATGATGTGCCAGATAGTATTAAGCACCTGGTAAAAGGTGGCGGTTCATTAACTGCATTACCAATTATAGAAACACAGGCAGGTGATGTATCTGCGTACATTCCAACCAACGTAATTTCTATTACTGACGGACAAATATTTTTGGAAGGCAACTTGTTCAATGCGGGTATTCGCCCGGCGATTAACGTGGGTATTTCTGTTAGCCGCGTGGGTGGCAATGCACAGATAAAATCTATGAAGAAAGTGGCGGGTACTTTAAAACTTGATCAGGCTTTGTACCGTGAGCTGGAAGCTTTCTCAAAATTTGGCGGCGACCTCGATGCTGCTACCAAGAATGTAATTGATAAAGGTGCAAGAAACGTGGAGATTCTGAAACAACTTCAGTACTCACCCATGTCAGTGGAAAAACAAGTTGCAATTATTTATCTCGGCACAAATGGGTTAATAAAAGATGTACCGGTAAAACGGGTAAAGGAGTTTGAAGAACATTTCTTAATGGAAATGGAAAATAAAATGCCTGAGCTTTTGGGTGAATTTAAAAAAGGTAATCTGCCGGATGATGGAATAAAAAAAATGGTAGAGATGGCGAAGGGATTGATACCACAGTATAAAGCAAAATAAAATTTCCTGATACAATTATAAAAACGACTTCTTAATGGGGTCGTTTTTTTATTAAAAATAAATTTGGTTTATAATATAAACTGGTTTACGTTTGTGTCTTAATTAATAAAAACGAGTTATGAGAGCTATTGCCAAAACCTTTTTCATTCTTTTTTTCACAGCTACAAGTTGTTTACTACTTGCTCAAACAACAGTTACTGGAAAAGTAACCGATAAAAAAAATCCGCTTCCGGGTGTGAGCATAACTCTTAAAGACACTTACGACGGGGCTACTACAGATTCTGCCGGAAAATTTTCTTTTAAAACTTCTGAGAAAGGCGAATTCATTTTAGTAGCCACTTCTGTTGGTTATCTGTCGGTTGAGCAAAAAATAAAACTTGATGGCACTGGTAAACTGACCGTTGATATAATAATGAAGGAAGAAGTAACAGAACTATCTGCAGTAGTCATCAGTGCAGGAACTTTTGAAGCCAGCGATCGGAAAAAAACAGCAGCCGTTCTCACTCCAATAGATATTGTAACAACGGCCAGTGCAAACGGCGATATCACCGGCGCTTTAAAAACATTACCCGGTGCACAGCAGGTTGGAGAAAGTGAAGGCTTGTTTGTAAGGGGTGGTACCGCTGCGGAAACAAAAATTTTTATCGATGGCACATTAGTCAATAGTTTTTTTCAAAGCAGTACTCCCAATATTGCATCATATGGACGTTTCTCTCCATTTATATTCAAAGGAACCGTTTTCAGTACGGGTGGTTACTCAGCGTTATACGGCCAGGCACTTTCATCTGCGTTAATACTTGAGTCTATTGATTTACCAGATCGTACTTCTGCCAGCCTGGGATTGTCAGTTATAGGAGGCAATGGCGGATATCAGCAATTAAGCAAAAATAAAAAATCATCCTGGGGTGCCAGCTACAGTTATACAAACCTGGCACCTGCATTTGCTCTCATTAAACAAAAACAGGATTATATTCAAATCCCGGAATTTCATAGTGGTGATGCTAATTTCAGAATAAAGACTTCAAAAACAGGCATACTGAAATATTTTGGATACTTTAATAAAAGCCGGCTTGATTTTACCCAACCCAGTATTGACTCGATTGGATATTATGATCGCTTTGGTATTGCCAATTTTAATATATACCACAATCTTGCCTGGAAAGAAAGTTTGGGGAAAGGCTGGAAAATGAATGCCGGCTTTTCTTATACTAAGAATAATGATGATATAAATTCTGGCATGCAGGATAATAATAAAAAAGATGCTGTGCCAGCCGGGCTTGAGTTTAAAACTTTTAACCTGGATCTGAAAGGAGAATATTTCAATGCAAAGCTGGTTTTGGAAAAAAGACTTAAAGGCATTTCAGTTTTACGGTTTGGCAGTGAATACAATTACAGTGATGAAAAATCTTTATTCACTTTATATAATGGTCAAAAGTATCCTGGCCGGCTCAAAGAAAACATTAAATCACTTTTTGCAGAAACTGATATTTACATCACTAATAATGTAGCCGCGAAAATTGGAACAAGATTCGAACAGTCATCATTGCTGAATAAATCCAATATTGCTCCGCGGGTTTCAGTAGCCTACAAATTGAGCAAACAGGCACAGGCATCATTGGCGTATGGAATTTTTTATCAGAATCCTGAAAGAAGATATTTGCCTTCGCCAAATGATCTTACGTTTATGAAAGCCACTCACTATGTGGCGCAATACATGAAAGTATCCAGTGCAAGAACATTCCGCACAGAAATATTTTATAAAAAATATGATAACCTGGTAAAAACAGGAATGGTAAGTGGAAGAGATGGCATTGCAATAAACAATAATGGCTATGGCGATGCAAAAGGATTTGAATTTTTTTGGCGTGATAAAAAAACAATTAAGAATGTTGACTACTGGATTTCTTATTCATACTTAGATACCAAAAGAGATTTCCTGAATTTTCCAAATGCTAC
>JANOJO010000447.1:0-2685 GCA_031418795.1 Bacteroidota bacterium
TTTTCCAGCCCCACACTCAGGCGTATCAGCCCATCAGTAATGCCGTATTTTTCTTTTTCTTCTTTTGGTATGGCATAGTGTGTCATGGATGCGGGATGGCAGAGAATTGTTTCGGCAGTACCAAGTGAAACTGTGCGGATACACATTTTTAGTTTATTCATAAAATCAATACCGCCTTGTTTTCCTTTTTTTAATTCAAAACTCATCATGGCGCCGGGGTGTTTCATTTGTTTTTTGGCTACTTCATAATCAGGATGTGCAGTAAGCCCGTGATAATTTACTTTTTCAACTGCAGCATGATTGGCTAAATAATCAGCCACTGTCATTGCATTGCTGCAATGTCTTTGCATCCGGAGTTCGAGTGTTTTTAATCCCTGTGTTAAAAGAAAAGCATCAAAGGGGTTACTGTTGCCACCAAGTATCCGGTGGGTTTTAGTCATACCCGTTTTCATTTTTTCCAAATCTTTTCCAATAAGCACACCGCCGATAGCCGTGCCATGCCCATTCAGAAATTTTGTAGTACTGTGAAAAACATAATCTACCCCAAAACGAAATGGCTGTTGTAAATAGGGTGTGGCAAAAGTATTATCTACTGAAACAAAAATATTTTTCGTTTTAGCCAGTTTAGTTAAAGCTTCTATATCCACACATTGAAGAGTAGGGTTTGCCGGTGTTTCCAGGTGCATCAGTTTTATTTCCGGGTTATCTTGCATGGCCTGCTCTGCTTTTTTCAAATCTCGGAGATCAGTTATGACAGCCTCAACACCAAACTGCGGAAGAATTTTTGTAATCAATTCTTCCAACCCGCTGTAAAGTGAATAGTGGGAGAGTACCTTATCACCCTGTTTCAGATTTCCCATCATTAATGTGCTCAGCGCTGCCATACCCGAAGAATGAAGCAATGCTTTTAACTGTAAGGGACTCCCGGTTTCATTTTTTAAACCAAAGGCTTCTAATGCCGCAATCTTTTTTTCTGCTTCAGTAAAGTTTGGATTACCCCAGCGGGAATAAATATATCCTTCTTCTTCGCCACTAAACCGGCGCATTCCTTGTTCTGCTTCATCATACACAAAAGTGGAGGAAGCATAAATAGGAGTAACGTGAGCATACAGCGGATCCTGGGTATGTCCGGCATGAAGGGCAGTTGAACCAAATCCGGAAAATATATTTTCGGATGAACCAGCCCGTCGGGGAAAACTTTTATCCATTTTAAATTTTTATTTTACAATTTTGATGATGCGGGAAATTTCCTCACCATCACCAAAGCTAAATGAAATGAAAGAATTGCTGAAACAAATGGCGGCATATAACACCTGGGCTAATCAGAAAATAATGGAAGTGGTACTTACCCTGCCAGAGGAAAAACTAAACCAGGATCTACCCGGCAGTTTTAAAAATTTATTTAAAACAGTACTCCACATTTGGGATGCAGAAAGTATTTGGTGGCAGCGAATGAAATTGCAGGAGCGGATAACTGTACCCAGCCAGGGTGAAAATAATATAAAAGATATTGTAAGTGGAATAATAAACCAAAGCCAGCAGTGGCACGATTGGGTGAGCAATGCCAGCGATATGGCAATTGATCATGTTTTTCAATTTTATAATTCCAAGAAAGAACACTTCAAAGTACCGGTAAGCCAAACCCTGATTCATGTATTTAACCACAGCACTTATCACCGGGGTCAATTGGTAGTTTTATTAAGGCAATTGGGTATAGAAAAATTCCCACAGACAGATTTTATTATTTGGAGCAGGGGAAAAAGCAGATAGACTTCTGATTAATAATTTTCAAATCTTTTATTTTAGCACGGCTTCTCTTTTATAAAAATAAAACCCGTTGCTGCTGTACAGTAATTTGGCATCGGGCAGTTTCAGCTCCAGTTCCAATTTATTATTTGCCCGGCAGGAAATATAAACAGGCTTGTCCAAATCTCCTGTCAGAAGCCAATCTTCACTCTTGTAATTTTTATTTGATTGTGGTTTTACCTGTCCATAAAAATAATGTGTATAGGTTTTGTAATGATAGGAAGTAAAATAACAATCTTCATTGGCATGAGATTTCCAGAATTCAATATTAGCCCGTTGGCTATAACCCTCAATGCGGCCTATTAAAAAGAAAAGAGTGAGTTGAATAAAAATGGCTGTTCCTCCAAATAACAAATAAGCAGCTTTCAAGTTTTGCTGTTTTCTGAAGTAAATAATAGAAACGATGATCACAGCAAGTAACAGTAAGCCTGGAAGAAATTCCCAACCGCTCCAATGAATCTGTGCCTGCAGATTTTCCATAACAAAAATATCTTTTCTTAAAAGAGGTTTCAGTTGATCGGTATTACTGCCAAAATATGCTGCAGCAAAAGGCGCCAGCACAAAAGGAATACCAGAAACCACAAGGATAGTTTTCATCCAGCGGGTCAGTTGCCATTTGTGGGTAATAATATTATGAATACTTACCGCGGCGAGGAAACTGAGTGGGAAATAACAAAGTGATGAATAATGAACAATTTTTGTTTTAACCAGTGTAAACAATATCAGCACTACCCAGAAAAGTATCGTCATCCATTTTTTGAAATCATAAAAAAGAAAAAAATCTTTTTCTTTTTTAAAAATAGTTTGCAGAAAAAAAGCAGTAGCGGGAAAGCAACCAAAAAATAATATTACGAAATGATACAAAAAGAAACCGCCATG
>JANOJO010000448.1:0-2696 GCA_031418795.1 Bacteroidota bacterium
ACTTACATAAGCCACCGTTTTTCCGTCGGGCGAAAATTTTGCAAACATCAAAGACTGAGACGCAAGGCCCTTACCTAATTTCTTTAATTTATTGGCAATGATATCATAAACCCAATAATCGCCCCGGGTTTTGTAGCGCCAAACCTTTACTGTATTGGTAAAAAGTAATACCCTGGTATAATTGCTGTTAAACTGGTAAGACTGTGGTACTATTAATTTTTTTGTTACAGGATCGGTGATCTGCGAATTTTTAATGATCACCGTTTCTTCTTCGGTTTTTGGATCTACCTGAATAATATTGCCCTCTTTGAGCTTTGTATAATAATTACCGTCGGCTGTCCAGTTAATCCTGCCGCCTTGCCCCTGGGCAAACTGTACAATGCAGGTAAATAATATGAGGACCCTGATCTTAAAAAATGTCATATTCATTCGTTTTGAAAATTAAAAATACGTAATTACGGCTAACCTTTAGGCAGCATTGCTTTAAAAGCATTTAATTTTGTTTACATGGAAAAAGAAAAACTACGGCTCGACAAATACTTATGGGCTATTCGTATGTTTAAAACCCGTAGCCAGGCCGGCGATGCATGTGATAATGGCAAGATAAAATTTAATAAGGAGAATTCCAAGGCATCACGGGCAGTGCAGGTGGGTGATGAATATGAAGTAAAGACAGAAAACAAGCGCTGGGTAATTAAAGTAACCGGCCTCTTATACAAAAGGGTACAATACATTGATGCGGTTAAATGTTATGAGGATATAACGCCTCCCGATGAACTTGACCGGGTTAAATTTCAGGCGGCCGTTTTTCACACAGGTAAAAGAATGAGCAAGCAGGGCAGGCCAACCAAAAAAGATAAGCGGGATTTAGATGGGTTTATGGAGTAAGAGTAATAATTTTATAAAGAGTATTGGTTAATTAAGCAATTTGTGGCAATCCTATCAGACTTACATAATCATTCAAAATAATACCTTTGACGGATGGAACTAATAGAAAAAGAAAAACATAAAGCCGAATTTAATAGTCAGTTAAATGAGTTTACAGAAAAATTAAAAGGCTATGTTTCGACTGAAAATGGAGATTGGACTATAAAAGGATTTATTGATGTGTATAAGAACATCTACACAATTTCATCCGACACAAAAATCGTTTCAAAAATACTTGAGATTCATATTTTCCCTCAAATACTTCAATTTGCAGAAAGTATTGGCTATAAAATTATTCTGGCAGAAAAACAAAACTGGTATCCCGATTTAACTTTTATACATAAAAATGATGAAGCAATAAAGTTTGCTGTTGATATTAAAACTACATTCAGACGAAATCATAAAACAGCAGGTTTTACATTAGGTAGCCATGGCGGCTATTTTAAAGAAAGAGAAAAAGACAAAAACATACAATTTCCCTATTCACAATATTTAGGACATTATTGTTTGGGAATTATTTATACACGAACTGATTTAACTGACGATTTGGATGATACAGAAATCTATCAGGTGGAAGATCTTCAGGAAGAATATGAAACTTCAAATAAAAAAGTCGGAGATAGAGAAGTTACAACAGTTAAGCATCTTAAATCAATAACATCTGTAATAAAAGACTTTGATTTTTTTGCAGTAGAAAAATGGAAAATTGCCAGTGATGGTCAAGGTTCGGGCAATACTGCCAACATTGGTTCTATTATTGATATAGACGACTTGAAAAAAGGGAACGGAATATTTAGTAAATTAGGTGAAGAATGGTTTGATGAGTATTGGATTAATTACGGTGCTGCAACAATGGTTAAAGATGGGAAGACCTTAAAAATCACAAAACTCAAAGACTTTTTAGAGTTTAAAGGAAGGATAGACCTTTGGGAAAATATTGTATCAAAAGCAGGTAAGAAAAAAAATTAATGAAAGTAATAATTCCACCAATTAAAAGCCAGGGTATAAAAACAAAGTTAGTACCGTGGATAATGCAGCTTGCCCCAAAAACAAGTGGCAAATGGATTGAGCCGTTTCTTGGAACCGGTGTGGTTGCTTTTAATTCCGGCTATAAAAAAGCCATCCTTAATGATACCAATCCGCATATTATCAATTTTTACAAAGGGCTTCAGCAAGGGGAAATAACGGCTCCACTTATGAGGCATTATTTGGAACAGGAAGGAGCATTATTAAGTAAAGCCGGTAATAATGGCTACGAGCATTATTTAAAAGTAAGAACACGTTTTAACAATGAGTTCTCACCATACGATTTTATTTTTCTTTCCCGTGCAGGTTTTAACGGCATGATGCGTTTTGGAAAAAAAGGTAATTGGAACATTCCCTTTTGTAAAAAGCCTAACCGTTTTGCCCAGGCTTATACAACAAAAATTACTAATCAGGTTTCAAATGTTTCGAAGATTATTCAGCCCGAACCTGAGTGGACATTTTATAATAAATCATTTGCAGACATTATTCCGCTTGCTACAAAAAATGATATTATTTACTGCGATCCGCCATACTATGGAAGATATGTGGATTATTTCAATGGCTGGACAGAACAGGACGAAGAGCTTTTATTTAATTTACTAAGTAAGACAAAAGCAAAATTTATTCTTTCAACCTGGCATCATAACGACTGGAGAGAAAATGAAATGATTGCTAAATTCTGGAACAAATTCAATATCGTAACTAAAGACCATTTTTACCATTCAGGTGGCAATGTTGAAAAC
>JANOJO010000449.1:0-3005 GCA_031418795.1 Bacteroidota bacterium
AGCAAGAACAATGGTAAATCGTTTATGGGAGCAATTGTTTGGGTTTGGTCTTGCAGAGACATTGGAAGATATGGGCACACAGGGTATGGCGCCAACACATAAAGAACTGCTTGATTATTTATCATGGAAATTCATGAATGATTTTGACTGGAGCATAAAAAAATTATTAAAAGAAATGGTGTTGTCCGCTACCTACAGGCAGGATGCAAAAACAAATGATGAATTAAACAGTAAAGATCCATACAATAAATTTTATGCAAGAGGCCCGCGGGTACGTTTATCTGCTGAACAGTTAAGAGACCAGGGACTTGCTGCCGGTAATTTATTAAGCAAAAAAATGTTTGGAAAAAGTGTAATGCCTTTTCAGCCGGATGGAATATGGCGATCACCTTACAATAGTGATAAATGGGCGCTGAGCAGTGGCGAAGATAAAAACAGGAGAGCCGTATATACTTATTGGAAAAGAAGTTCACCCTATCCATCCATGATTAGTTTTGATGGCGCCTCAAGGGAAGTTTGCATTACAAAAAGAATAAGAACGAATACACCGCTGCAGGCTTTAACTTCTTTGAACGATTCAACCTATATTGTAATGGCAAGACATTTTGCTTACCGGATGCAGGAGTTGGGTGGTAATACCATTCAAAAACAAATACAGAAAGGGTATGAGGTGATGCTGTATAAAAATATTTCAACAACAAAACTGAATGCCCTGGTGGAACTGTATAATAAATCAATCATTAAATTTAAAAATGATAAGGATGCAGTTTGTGAAATGATTGGTGTAATGAATAAAAATAATAATGCTGAAACTGCGGCATTGGTGGTAGTGGCAAATGCAATGTTGAATTTGGATGAGTGGTTGAATAAAAATTAAAACGCCTCATCCCAACCTTCTCCTGGCGGAGAAGGCCATCAGCACACAGCCCATGCTTTTCGGAGTGGCTGATAGAGATTGGAGTTGTTCATATTTGTTGAATAGAGAATTAAAGTTGATGTGGTAGAACAAAAAGTTTATTAAAGGTATAAAGCACCGCTCCCTCTCCCGTCATTGCGGGCAAAGTGAAGCAAGGAGAGGGAGAAGGAGGGTGAGGCTTATGACTCAAAAAGAATTACATAATCAAAGATTATTAAAAGAAGCAGAGCATGCAGCGCTGCATCATTACACCCGACGTCATTTTTTAAAAGAAAGTGCAATGGGTTTAGGTGGGTTAGCGCTGGGTTCTTTATTGGCAGGGTGCAGCAGCAATACATCATCTGCATCTAATAATTTATTTGATCCAGCCAATCCACTTGCACCAAAAGCGCCGATGTTTCCCGGCAAAGCAAAATCAGTTATTTATTTACATATGGCGGGTGCACCATCGCAATTGGAATTATTTAGTTACAAACCAGAACTGTCGAAATTAGATGGACAGGATTGCCCGCCATCATTACTCGAAGGAAAAAAATTTGCTTTCATACAGGGCGTTCCAAAAATGCTGGGGCCGCAGGCTATATTCAGACAGCACGGGCAAAGTGGAATATGGTTATCAGATAACCTGCCGCACCTGTCAACAGTGATTGATGATATTGCAATTTTAAATGCAGTAACTACGGATGAGTTCAATCATGCACCTGCACAATTATTAATGCATACCGGTGCGCCGCGGCAGGGAAGACCAAGCATTGGCGCATGGGTAACTTATGGACTGGGTTCAGAAAATAAAAATTTACCAGGCTTTGTTGTACTGACATCGGGTGGAAATAATCCCGATGCGGGTAAAAGTATTTGGGGCAGTGGTTTTTTACCAGGTGTGTACCAGGGTGTGCAATGCCGCAGTGAAGGCGACCCGGTTTTATTTATTAAAGATCCGGGTGGCATGGACAGGGATTTGCGTAAAGCATCTATTGATGCAATTAATAAAATAAACCAGGAGCAGTACGAAGAATACAAGGACCCGGAAATTCTTTCACGCATTGCACAATATGAAATGGCTTACAAGATGCAGATATCTGTACCCGAAGTAATGAATATAAATGATGAGCCGCAATATATACATGAGATGTATGGTACAAAACCGGGAGAAGCAAGTTTTGCAAATAATGTTTTGCTGGCAAGAAAATTAGTTGAGAAAGGTGTACGGTTTGTACAGTTGTTTGATTGGGGTTGGGATACTCATGGTGATTCGGCCGTTAATGCTGTTGATATTGGTTTGATAAATAAATGCCGCAAGGTGGATAAACCCATTACTGCTTTGCTGCTCGATTTAAAACAACGTGGCTTGCTGGATGAAACATTGGTGATTTGGGGTGCAGAGTTTGGCAGAACACCGATGATGGAAAACCGTGAAGGAAAAGTTATGCCATTTAAAGGAAGAGATCATCATGGCGAAGCATTTAGTATGTGGATGGCAGGTGGTGGTATAAAAGGCGGAACTGTTTATGGGGAAACTGATGAGATAGGATACAGTATTGTTAATGGAAAAGTTGAAGCATTCGATATACAGGCAACTATTTTAAATCAATTGGGATTTGATCATGAAAAATTTACGTATCAGTCGCAGGGACGGCCATTCCGGTTGACGGATGTTAGTGGGAAGGTGATAAATGAGATTTTGGCATAGGGAATTATTAATTAATAATTAAAAATTAATAATTAATAATTGAACAAAGCGTATTAATATTTGTGACCAGGAAATTGTTCAATGTTTTTCTTTTTATATCAAATAAAGTATGAAATATAACAGACGAATTTTTCTGACACTAACAGGTACTGCAACAACCGCAGCCATGGTTTCTACTTTAGAAAAATATTCTTTATCAACCAAACCAGCGTTTACCATGAATAAAAATTTTGAACTGGTGATATTAGCCACCAACTGGGGCTTCAGGGGAAACTATGACAGTTTTTTTGCAAAAGCAAAAGCAGAAGGATATGATGGCGCTGAACTCTGGTGCCCTGGTGATGATAAAGAAAGAAACGAAATGGCTGCCGCTGCACAAAAACATGGAATGAAATTAGG
>JANOJO010000450.1:0-1697 GCA_031418795.1 Bacteroidota bacterium
AGCAAGAACAATGGTAAATCGTTTATGGGAGCAATTGTTTGGGTTTGGTCTTGCAGAGACATTGGAAGATATGGGCACACAGGGTATGGCGCCAACACATAAAGAACTGCTTGATTATTTATCATGGAAATTCATGAATGAGTTTAACTGGAGTATAAAAAAACTATTGAAAGAAATTGTTCTGTCAGCCACTTACCGGCAGAATTCAAAAACAAATGACGAATTAATAAACAAAGATCCAAACAATAAATTTTATGCAAGAGGACCACGGGTACGGTTATCTGCCGAACAGTTGCGTGATCAGGGACTGGCTGTAAGTAATTTATTAAGTAAAAAAATGTATGGCAAATCTGTAATGCCATTTCAGCCGGATGGAATATGGAGTTCACCTTATAATGATGACAAGTGGGTATTGAGTAAAGGCGAAGACCAGCATCGCAGAGCAATCTATACTTATTGGAAAAGAAGTTCGCCATATCCATCCATGATAAGTTTTGATGGTGGCAGCAGGGAAGTTTGCATGACTAAAAGAATAAGAACCAATACTCCGCTGCAGGCTTTAACTACATTGAATGATTCAACTTATCTTGTCATGGCAAGGCATTTTGCTTACCGGATGCAGGAATCAGGTGGAAAAAATATTCAACATCAAATTCAGAAAGGATATGAAGCAATGCTGTATAAAAATATTTCACCAATAAAATTAAATGCACTGGTGGAGTTGTATAATCAATCATTTGCAAAATATAAAAATGATAAAGATGCCATTTGTGAAATGATTGGGTTGATGGATAAAAATAATAATGCTGAAACTGCGGCATTGGTAGTAGTGGCAAATGCAATGATGAACCTGGATGAGTGGGTGAATAAAAACTAAACAGCCCACCCAAACCCTCCCGAAGGGAGGGCTTATCAAAGCACAGGGCCAGCTTATTTGATGATGTTGATAGAATTCGGAGTGGTTGATATATGTTGAGTAGAGAACTAAAGTTGATATGGTAGAACAAAAAGTTTATTAAAGACCTGCCTGCCGGCAGGCAAGTATAAAGCACCGCCTCCTCTCTTTTGGAGAGGAGGAAGGGAGGTGAGGCCAAGCTGAGTAAATAAAAAAATAATGACGCAAAAAAAATTACATAATCAAAAATTATTAAAAGAAGCAGAGTATGCAGCGCTGCATCATTATACCCGCCGCCATTTTTTGAAAGAAAGTGCAATGGGTTTGGGCGGACTAGCACTGGGTTCTTTATTGGCAGGTTGCGGCAGCAGTTCAACTTCTTCAACAGCTAATAATTTTTTTGATGCCATGAATCCGCTGGCGCCAAGACCACCGATGTTTCCGGGCAAAGCAAAGTCGGTTATTTATTTACACATGGCTGGTGCGCCATCGCAGTTGGAATTATTTAGTTACAAACCAGAACTGTCGAAATTAGATGGACAGGATTGCCCGCCATCATTACTCGAAGGGAAAAAATTTGCTTTCATACAGGGCGTACCAAAAATGCTGGGACCGCAGGCAATATTCAGGCAGCACGGGCAAAGTGGAATTTGGTTATCAGATAACCTGCCGCATCTTTCAACAGTGATTGATGATATTGCATTTTTAAATGCAGTAACTACGGATGAGTTCAATCATGCACCTGCACAATTATTAATGCATACCGGTGCGCCGCGGCAGGGAAGACCAAGCATTGGCGCAT
>JANOJO010000451.1:0-1637 GCA_031418795.1 Bacteroidota bacterium
AATGCCAACACCATCCGCAAGATTACAATGGATGGAACAGTATCAATCATTGCGACCTTTGTTGGAAAAGATGGCAAGGATTTACCACTGGAAACAGTACCTTCTTATTGTCGTGGGCTGGCTGTTGATTCGGCAGGAACAATTTATGTTGCTGCAACAGGAAGTCGTAGTGTTCTCAAGATAACTCCCCAGGGTAAAGTAACCACCATTCTTCAGGCAACGGCCCCATGGACACCAACAGGAGTTGCCGTGTTTCATGGTGAAGTGTATGTACTGGAGTGGCACGATGTAAGTAGTGAAAACCTGGAAGTTCGCACTGCATGGATACCGCGGGTTCGGAAAATCGGAGTTGACGGTGGGGTAACAACTCTTGCAACTGTTTCAAGGTAAGCAGGCATCATCCGGCATCTCAGGTAAGATTTTTTTGCTGAGCTGATCCTTACCAACTCATACAAACCATAAGCAAATTAGCAACAACCATTTTGGGGCAGTGCATTGGAAAACTAATTCAGGCAAATAAAAGATTCTGTTCAACATGTAGAGTCATTATATACACAAGGGCGGTATGATGATGACCTCAAGAAGGCCTGGCATTTCAACTTATGTATATTTTCCGGCAATAAAAATCATCAGATTTCGATTTCGAAATGGTTTGAAATACATTTAGTATTTTTAAGAATGCCTAAAATTTTCCAATATCTCAGGTTTATTATCCGGTTTTATACCAACGATCATCTGCCTATTCATATTCATGTGCAGATACAGCAAAGGGAAATGAAAGTCGAATTCCTGATTTCAGAAGATAATGTAACTTTACTTTTCAAAAAAGCAAAAGGCAAAAAACCACTTACAGAGGCAGAAGCAAACGAAGTTGGTGTTTTTCTCAAAGCTTATTATAAAAAAGTAGTAACAAAATGGCAAATGGTGTTCATATATCATCAAAAGGTGAAATGCGACGTAATCAGCAAAAAGCTAAACAAAAAAGCTTAGCTGTTGTATCAGCTCTTTATGTTCATGATTTTATGATAACAATTACTTTTTCTGATGAACCTGGATGCAAGATTGCAAAGTTGGTAGATTTTCTTCCCCTCTTTCACAAATATGTAAAAGGCGATAACCTGAAATATTTTGCTCCTGTCAATTTTAAAAAATTTATTATTAAGAATGGAAATATTTATTGGGGTAAAAACGAAGATGTTATTTTTCCTGTATCGCTTCTGCTTAAAAGACAAAAAGAAAATGAAAATCCAGTTGAAGAAATCCTTTATATAATCTGATTGTATCTGTCTTAAAATTCTTCCCTTTTAAGACAGGCTTAAGCACATTCACTTTTCACAAAAACTTATGCGGAGGTGTAATATCTCCCTTTGGAATTTTTAATTTTTCATCCCGAACCTTTCTTTTCAAATCTACTGGCATAAAAAATATCTTTTCCGTCTGATGTAAAATAAGAATCAGCAGATAACATCAGTTAGTCATATAAATATTTATTTTTACTTTTTCCTTTACACTTAATAAAAAAAATAAAATGCAAGCAACTGCAGAACCTGTTCAACTTTCTTCTTTGTTAGATCGTTTTGCCGAACCCGAAACCCTGAAGATGGCCAGGCTGGGCCGTGAATTGAGAGCCAAAGGTG
>JANOJO010000452.1:0-5385 GCA_031418795.1 Bacteroidota bacterium
AGGAGCTAATGAAAACACCACTATCACATTTGAACATGATGTAAAAGTAGAAGGCAAAGATTTAAAAGCCGGCACTTATGGTTTGCACATGGCAGTGGCTGCAGATATTGTTACACTTATTTTTTCCAGTCAAAATGCTGCGTGGGGCAGTTTTTATTATGAAGAAAAATATGATGCAATACGAGTAAATGTAAAGCCTGTTGCACTGGAAAAAAGTGTGGAGTGGTTGAAGTATGAATTTACAGAGCATAAAGAAAAATATTGTGTGATTTCCATGCAGTGGGAAAAATTGGCTGTATCATTTAAAGTGGAAGTGGATGTTGACAATATAGTAATTGCAAGATTGAGAGAGCAGGTAACAAGCGCAAAAGGATTTAACAGTACAAATATGATACAGGCTTCTCAATATTGCATTAATAAAGGAATTAATCTGGATGAAGCTTTAGGTTGGGCACAAAGGGCGGTTTCAGGATTTAACGGACAAAAAAGTTTTCCCAGTTTAAATAATCTTGGCAATGCTTATACAAAACTGAATCGTTTACCACAGGCAGATTCTACAATGAATGAAGCATTGGCTTTTGCAACTCCCAATCAATACATGGGTAGCGGTCGTGCAATGATAACAGCAAAAAGATTAGACAGGGCATTGGAAATTTTTAATGCCAACCAGAAAAAAAATGGTGACGTGTATGCAGTGAATGCAGGGTTCATGTCTTATTATTCTGCTAAAGGTGATTTTACAAAAGCATTGGAATATGCTAACAAAGCTTTGGCACAGGCACCAGAAGCAACAAAACCAACTATCAATGGGTATATTGTAAAACTGAAAGAAGGGAAAGATATTAATCAGTAATCCCCGGAGTTGGTTTTTAAAAGATCTTTAATAATTTGCAAATAACTGTAAAGTATTTAAAGTGTTTATTCAGAAAGTTTAATGGAACCACATACATAGGGTTTCACATAGTATACAAAATAATTTTCTATGTGTGTATTTTCTATGTGCCTTATGTGCCTATGTGGTTCAAAATTGGAATCTTCTAATTTGATGCCTGGCCAAAAAATAAATCGAAGATTACAACAACAGATCAACCTGTCTGCTGGCAGTTAATAGTAATTCAGATAACTTAAATAAAAACTAAAACCACAAACATGAACAATGCAATCAGCTGGTTCGAAATAGGAACCACCGACCTGGACAGGGCTACAAAATTTTATGAAACAATTTTTGGTGTAAAACTGGCTGCTCTTGATTTACCCAATATCAAAATGCGGATGTTTCCATTGGATGATATGATGACACAGGTGGGTGGCGCCCTAGTTGACAGTGGTGGCTTTCATAAACCGTCTGGCACTGACGGTCCATTGATTTATTTAAATGGAAATCCTGATGTACAAAATGTACTGGACAAAGTGGAAGAAGCTGGTGGAAAAATTATGGTACCGAAAACTGAAATCAGTCCTGAATACGGATTCATGGCTGTCATCATTGATACGGAAGGCAACCGGATTGGATTACATTCTGTACCGAAGCAGTAATAATTTATTTTATGAAAAGAATCTTATTAGCATCAGGGGTAATGATTTTTTTAGTTTCCTTTTATTACCTGGCTGATAATAAAAAAGAGTTTAAAAAACTATATGCCCTCGAAGGCAGTTGGAAAATGAATACGAAAAGAGGCGCCATTTGTGAAGAATGGAAAAAAATTGATAAAAACTATTTGCAAAGCCGGGGCTATATGATTAAAGGAACTGATACGATAGTAAATGAAAGAGTGGCGCTGACAAGAACCAACGAAACTATTTTTTATACTTCAAGCGTGGAAGAACAGAATGATAAAAAACCAGTTGCTTTTAAACTGACATCATCTGCCGGAAATATTTTTATGTTTGAAAACCCCGAACATGATTTCCCTAAAAGGATTGTTTATCATTTGGTAACTGCCGATTCTTTGCATGCTTTTACTGATGATGGAATTGAGAATACAAAAAAAATTCAGCATTATTATTATTCACGTTATAAAAACTAAGTTATGGCGGATTATAACTGGACAACATTTGTAACAAGAGTTCCTGTGAATGCGCCGGTTGAAAAACTATACTGGTGCTGGGCTACAAGAGAAGGAATGGAATATTGGTTTTTACGCTTAAGTGAATATAAAAATCAGGATGGTAGTTTAAGAGCAAATGATGAAACTGTGCAAACAGGTGACAGCTATCGCTGGCGATGGTATGGATGGAGTGATGAAATAACAGAAGAAGGAAAAATTTTAGATTGCAACGGGATAGATTTTTTCAAATTCAGTTTTGGCAAAGCAGGAAACTGTGCTGTAAGTATAAAAAAAGAAGATGGACAAACTATTGTTGAGCTGGTACAGGATAATATTCCTGATGATGAACAAGGCAAACACTACTGGCACCTTGGTTGTAAAACCGGCTGGACATTTTATTTAGCCAATCTTAAATCTTTATTGGAAGGAGGAATTGATTTAAGAAACAAAAATGAAGAACTGAAAAACGTAATTAATTCTTAGGATACACAAAGTTTCAGGAATAATTTTCGTGTGCTTTCGTGTGCTTTCGTGTAATTCGTGACAAAAAAAATCATATGGCATACAACGAAAAATTGGCTGATATGACAAGGGAGTTAATTTCTCTTACACATAAAAATGTAAAAGAGAAAGCTATGTTTGGTGGTTTATGTTTTATGGTAAATGATAAAATGTGTGTGGGAGTGGAGAAAGACCGGCTGATGGTGAGGCTTGACCCTTCGAAGTATGAAGAAGTGATAGAAAAAGAAGGATGCAAACCCATGGACTTTACCGGAAAGGTCATGAAAGGGTTTGTTTTTGTTGATGCAGATGTGCTGAACACAAAAAAGAAACTGGATTATTGGGTAAAACTGGCTTTAGATTATAATAAAGTGGCAAAGGCAAGTAAAAAGAAAAAATCATTTCTTTCTACATAATCATCTTAGCGGGTCTGTTAATAGTAGTACTTCTATCGGATGAAAAAGCAGTTTATTCAACTTAATTTTATTGGCAAAGCCAGCTATTTTTTTTAAATTTGGAAAAGGAAAAAATGCAAAAACAACGACCACATATTATCAATCCCGCCCTGCTTTGGGAGTATGATTTAGATACATTCAATTATGTAAAATCGTACAAGATTGTTATAGAGAGGGTACTTCAAATGGGCAATCTTGTAGAATGGCGGAATATGGTAAAGTTTTATTCCAAAGAACAAATACTGGAAACCATAGAGTGGAGTGCCCAATTAGACACCAGAGATAAAGAGTTTAGCCTTTTTTTTCTCGATTCAGAATTTTTACATGCTGCATAAGAACCCCTTTATTGTTGCACCCAAAACATTTGCTTTAATTAAAGAATTACAGGCATTGCAATGGTTAAAAGAATTTTACCTGGTTGGCGGCACAGCCCTTGCCCTGCAATTGGGGCATCGTAATTCTGTTGATATAGATTTATTTACCCAGGCAGATTTCAACGATGAGGAGATTCTGAATTTAATTAAAGAAAACCACACAGTTGAGGAAATATTTAAAAGAAAGAATTCCGTAATCTGTCTTATTAATAATATCAAAACCGATTTTATTAAACACAATTATCCGCTGCTGCTGCCACCGGTTACAGAAAAAGGAATTACATTTTTAAGCAAAGAAGACATAGCTGCAATGAAATTGCATGCCATTATTCAAAGCGGTAAAAGAATAAAAGATTTTATTGATATCTATTATCTGCTGGAGCATTTCAGCATGCAACAGATGATTGAATTCTTTTCACAGAAATATTCCTATACCAACCCCATGATAGCTATGAAAGCTGTAAATTATTTTGGTGATATTGATGAAAATATTGACCCGCCAAAAATGCTATCACCTGTGAAGCTGGAACAAATAAAAAAAAGAATTCAGGCGGCAAGTTTAAAACCTGGTAAAACATTCTAAGACCAGTATGAACATTTTATGAAATTCAGTTTGGAAAAATCATACGAAATACTTGAAAGAACACCTGCTGTTCTCAAAACATTGTTGACTAATCTCAGCGATGATTGGATAATAAATAACGAAGGGCCTCAAACTTTTTCACCTTATGATGTAATCGGTCATTTAATTCACGGAGAAAAAACCGACTGGACTACGAGAACTAAAATTATTCTTGAAACTGGTTTATCAAAACCGTTTACACCCTGGGATAGATTTGCACAGTTTGAAGAAAGCAATGGAAAAACATTGCCACAATTGCTGGATGAATTCGAATCTATAAGAAAAGAAAATTTGATTTGGTTAAAATCATTAAACTTAACAGAATCTGATTTAGATAAAAAAGGAATACATCCAAAACTTGGCGAAGTAACTCTTAAAAGTTTACTGGCAACCTGGGTGGTGCATGATTTAACTCATATTGCACAAATTACAAGAGTGATGGCTAAGCAATACAAAGAAGAGATGGGACCCTGGCCCGAGTTTTTCCGTATTTTAAATTTCTAAAATATTTTTTATGCAATCCAAAGCAACAACAGTAGAACAATATATTTCCGAATTGCCGGAAGAAAGAAAAAAGGCTATTTCAGAATTAAGAAAAGTAATCATTAAAAATCTTCCTAAAGGATTTCAGGAAGAAATGAATTATGGGAATATTGGTTATGTAGTGCCACACAGTAAGTACCCGGCTGGCTATCACTGCGACCCTAAACTGCCATTGCCTTTTATGGGTGTGGCTTCGCAGAAAAACAGCATCAACTTTTATCACATGGGTATATATGCCGACCCCAAATTGTTGAAGTGGTTTACGGATGCACATACCAAAGCGTCTCCCAAAAAACTGGACATGGGGAAAAGCTGCATCCGTTATAAAAAACCGGATGATATTCCATACAAATTGCTTGGAGAACTGGTTTCAAAAATTACAGTTGATGACTGGATTAAAATGTATGAAACTAATTTTAAAGATTCCCGTAAGAAAAAATAAAGTCAACGCTAAAATTTATTTATGAAATCAATACTTCTTTTTTTTAGTTTGTTCACCGTTGCCCAATCTTTTGCACAGGATACTACAAAAGTAAAAATGAAAGAATGGCTTGGTGTACTCACATTAACTGAAAAATACCAGGATGAAAAAAAATGGACCAGGAATGATGAAGACATCGTTGGCGAACATTTTCAACGGCTGATAAAATTTAAAAATGAAGGAGTGGTGGTATTGGCAGGAAGAACCCTGACTGAATTAAACAATCCTGACGGAATGGGGCTTGTAATTTTTTATGCACAAGATGAAAAAGAAGCACTGCAGTTTATGATGGATGACCCGGCAGTAAAAAGTAAAATCATGCTGGCCAAAGTACATCCTTATGGTATCGCAATTAATAAAT
>JANOJO010000453.1:0-2277 GCA_031418795.1 Bacteroidota bacterium
GCTTTGTAGTAAACTAATAGCGGACTGATTGAAGTAGTAACAGGTAATTTTACAAAATCCGCTTTGCATTCATCGGGTCTTGTTACTACAATGGGTTTGCATTTGTATGCTTCACAACCGCCGTAGTATAAAATTTTTACACAAACAGTATAAGTGCCCGGCGCATTGTATTTATGGCGTACAGTATAAGGGCCGGAAAAATTCTGTGCATATTCAACACAAGTGTCTTTGCCATCACCAAACTTCCAGCAAATAACTTTTGGAGTTTTATTATTGTTATGCCAGGGCAATGCTTTGAAACCAACAAGCAATGGATGCTCTGCATTTTCAATTGGTATTCTTTGAAAATCTGCACGGCACTCATCAGGTCTTCCTATTTGAATGCGTTTGCATTTATAAGCTTCGCATCCGCCACGGTAAGTAATCTTTACACATACTTCATAATTTCCCGGCTCACGGTAAGTATGATGCACAAGGTATGTGCCTGTATAATTTTCAGGATAATTAATACAAGTGTCTTTGCCATCGCCAAATTTCCAGCAAATCGTTTTTGGTTTTTTATTATTACTATGCCAGGGCAATGCTTTGAAAACTGTATTCAACGGATTATTGACAGTGGTAACAGGCAGCTTTACAAAATCCGCTTTACATTCATCTCTTCTGCCAACCTGTATCGGTTTGCATTTATATGCTTCGCATCCGCCGTAGTAAATAATTTTTACACAAACCTGGTAAATGCCTGCTTCACGATAACGGTGCCTTACAAGATAAGTGCCTGTATAGTTTTCAGGATATTCAATACAGGTGTCTTTGCCATCGCCAAACTGCCAGCATATTTTCTTTGGCTTTTTATTGTTAATGTTCCAGGGCAATGCTTTGTATGTAACATAAAGCGGAGAAATACTTGGTGAAAGAGTAAGTTTTTCAAAATCTGCTTTACAAATTTCTCCAACAACTACTGCTTTACATTTTTCAGCTACACAACCTTCCTGGTAAACAATTCTTACACACACTTCATAAATACCCGGCTGCTGGTAATGATGAACCACGGTATATGGACCGGGGTATGTGTTAGAATACTGAATGCAGGTGTCTTTACCATCGCCAAATTTCCAGCAGATATAAACCGGCTTTTTTTGTTCGCTATGCCAGGGAATGGCAGTAAATTTTTTTGAGAGGGGCGAATTTGGAGTTAGTGTTTCTTCAAAATTTGCCTGGCAGCTAACATCCGACTCATCTGATGTTGTTATTCCAGTGTTTTCAAATTGGCCTGCATTTTTTTCTTCGTCAGGAATAGAAACATTAAAATTATTAATGCTGTTGTAATCCTGAAAAGGATTTGTTGTTTGATTGAAGACGTTTTGCTGGCCAATGGTTTTCGTGGTTACCAGGCATAATAACAACCCGGCAACAAGGGTGTAGAGTTTTCTCATTTAAATGAGTGTTAGGTGAATAAAATAGTTTTTCGTAAAGGGTCAGGAATCCAAAGCCAGAAATTCTGACTGAACACGATGTGTGTAGTTTAAAGAAGCGTTAATTTTTTTTGAGGAAAAGAAAAGAATCAGGCTACATTCTTCTGATGGTCAATAATAAACTGGATAATTTCTTCAAGCGGATATTCTATTCTTGATACTGCATCCTGAATATCATCACGACTTACCTGGGCTGCAAATGCAGGAGCTTTCAATCTTTTCAAAACACTTTTTACTTCCAGTCCATCATATTGGGTGGGGCGAATAAGTGCAGCAGCATGCACAAAACCAGAAAGTTCATCAATAGCATAAATCATTTTATCCATTGTATTGTTTGGTTCTACTCCAAAATATCGTGGGCCATGGCTGGCAATGCAATGAATAATATCCGGATCAATATTTCTTTTTTCAAGTTCTTCTATAATTACAAGGCAATGATCTTCAGGAAATTTTTCCCAATCAGCATCATGAAGTAAACCGGCCAGTTCCCATTTTAATGCTGTTTGTTCATCTGCACTTTCTTTTTTTATGGCCCATGCTTTCATTACTGCGGCCACCTGCTTCATGTGCAGGCGAAGCCGTTCATTGGGCACCCATTCATTTAATAATGTATGGGCATCCGCAATAGTCATTAAGTTTCCTGCATTTTCAGGGTTTCCAAATTCGGAGCGGTTAAGATGATGAGTTGCCATTATGATTGCAGTTTATATTCTTTGGTTAAAGCATCAGCAGGTATCCGCAACATTTTACTGAAAAGTCGAATCATGTTTAATGAAAGAGGTTGTTTATAATTCAGCACTTTGCT
>JANOJO010000454.1:0-1688 GCA_031418795.1 Bacteroidota bacterium
GCCAAATTGCTTGAGCGAATCTGTGAGACAGATAATGCAATTGAAATTTATGAAAAGGGAATGGAAGTAGCCAGGCAGGCTGGGGATAATCATTCATTGAGTGAGTTAAGGAGTGCTTACGAGGAATTAATTTTTTAAAATAAGCTTATGATTGATCCTATCAATATAATAATGCTTTTAGCTTTTGGAGTGATTTCTTTATTTGCTTATAATAAATTTATCAGTAAGCGAAAGAGGATTATCGAAAATGGAGTTGATGTGCGGGGAATAATATTCCAATATGATAATATATCATTAAGTGATGATGATATCAATTATCCTGTTATTAGGTTTGTTACTAAAGATGGGGTTTGGATTACAGAAAAAGCAGATGTTGGCTTATCGGCCAATTTGCTGAGGGAAGGGCAGAAAGTAAGTGTTACTTATAACAAAGAGAATCCTAAAGAGTTTATTTATAAAACAAACTTTGATTTTTCCTTATTGGTTTATCTCTTTCTTGCAGGTGGAATTATATGCTTAGCAATTGGGCTTTGGTTTGCCTATAAATATTTAATGAGTTAGAAGAAATGAGTTTATCTAAACGATTTTAAAGTAGTATTTCCTGGCAAAATCTTTTCCCCCAAAAGATAAACTGCTGCTTGCTGTAAGCCGCGGTGTGACTCCTGTTTTGGTTTCAATAAACCCGAGGGTAATTTTTGTTCCCAAATTTTGGAAATTTCTCACAATTCCCTAATTTTGGAAATAATTGCCAAAGCAATAATCCAGGGACGGGTAATAGCGGAGGCTTCATAAATTATTTTTATGGAAGTCATTTTCAAAAACTCATACCTGGAGAAAATTTATATGGGTTTTCCTTTGACAGGTAAACCAAAGTTTAGTGAGGTATTAATAGATAAGTTCAGAAAAAAAATATTAATTCTGAAAAATGTTAATACTTCAAATGAGCTGAAACAATTCAGAAGTCTCAACTTTGAATCACTGAAGGGAGATAAAAAAGGATTGTATTCAATTCGGGTGGATTTAAAATACAGGCTGGAATTCTCAATTGAAAAAAACAAAATCAGTTTGAGTGAAATGGTTTTGATTAAGGATTTATCTAATCATTACAAATAATGGGAACCTATAAAGTAATTAATAAAAAAGGAACTGAACTGGAGCCGGATATTTTGCTTCATCCGGGTGAGGTGCTGGCTGAGGAGCTTGCTGCCAGGGAAATTTTACAAAAAGAATTTGCAGAATTGGTTAACATGCGGCCTCCTCATTTTAATGAATTACTCAAAGGTAAACGCCATGTTTCTGCTGTTCTTGCATTGAAACTGGAAAGACAATTGGGTATAGAAGCTGGTTTCTGGATGCGTCTTCAAATTGATTATGATATTAAAATTGCTAAAAGGCTACTGAAAATCGCATAGATGATTCTTCATGATTTTTCTTCAACAATTTATTTATTCCTGCAATAATCTTTTCTTACCAAAAGATAAACTGCTGCTTGCCGTAAGCGGTGGTGTGGATTCTGTTGTGCTCTGTGAATTATGCAAACAAGCTGAATTTAATTTTTCCATTGCTCATTGTAATTTTCAACTGAGAGGAGAGGAGAGCATGAGAGATGAAAATTTTGTAAAACAACTTGGTAAAAAATATGGCGTAGAAGTTTTGGTAAAAAAATTTGAAACTGAAAAATATGCTGC
>JANOJO010000455.1:0-7274 GCA_031418795.1 Bacteroidota bacterium
AACTTTTTGAACCTTTATAACCAACAAAATGGAAGACGAATCATCGCTTAGAAAGTATTTGGTTACCATCAATTTTTATATGGACGAGGCATTCATGAACCTTGTTCCGCCGCACCGTACATACATCAATTACCTCATCAACAAAGGCATTATTGACTCTTACGCTGTCAGTATGGAGAGTTACCGAAGCTGGATTATGATGACTGCCGCAAGCAAAGAAGAAGTGAAAACATACCTCCAAAAATCACCTTTGTTTCAATACTGGACTTTTGAAATAGATGAGCTATTTGTACTGGACGGACAGCTTTACAGATTACCAGCAGTACAGCCTAATTAAATAAAAATCCCCCGCCAATTGCAGGGGATTTTTGTGGGAGTTGACGGGTTCGAACCGCCGACCCTCTGCTTGTAAGGCAGATGCTCTGAACCAGCTGAGCTAAACTCCCGGAAAATTCTTTTCACCCGCCGACCCTTCCGATTGCAATCGGAATGCTCTGAACAAGCTGAGCTAAACTCCCTTGCGAACGAAGTGAAGCAATCACTTTTTCTGGAGTGCAAAGATAGGGGGAATGCTTTTTCAGACAAATTATTAAAAAAATAAATTGCCTGTATATCTACTTAAGATTGTTTTGAAAGCGAATGAATTTTACATTTGCATTGGTTATAAGAATTAAATGACAACTCACCCCCGCATACAAACCAATCTATCAGAAGATACAGACATTCTCACCAGCACTGATGAATCCTGCAGCCTTGTTGTGTGGAATGATGAAGTAAATACTTTTGAGTGGGTTATTGAAACCCTTGTAGAAATTTGCGGCCATAGTTTTGAACAGGCAGAACAATGTGCATACATCATACACTACCAGGGTAAATATGCGGTGAAGGAGGGCAGCTACGACGACCTGAAACCGCAATGCGATGCCATAACAGAAAGAGGCATTAATGCTACGGTAGAAATTATTGCTGCTTAATATGTCAAATTCCAAATAACAAATCACAAGCATCAAAAAGAGTAGAAATCCCAAATTCATTCACTCGTTTTCTCATTTTTAAAAATTTTTATTTGTTTTTTATTTGGAAATTGGAATTTGTGATTTGTAATTTTTTCATATGCCATTATTTGTTTTAGATAAAAAACTCTCCTTCCCTCCAGTTCATCTTGCAGAGCCTGATGGTTTGCTTGCCATCGGTGGTGATCTTTCAGAAGAAAGATTATTACTTGCTTATGAACATGGCATCTTTCCCTGGTACGAAGACAAAGATATTCTCTGGTGGTGCCCTGATCCCCGGTTTGTTTTATTTCCTGAAGAATTGAAGGTGAGCAAAAGCATGAAACAGATTTTGAAAAAAAGTGATCCTGCCCGTCCGGCCCGCCTCCCGAAGTCGTACGGAGGGCAGGCAGGCGAGTTTACTTTTACCGTAAATAAATCTTTTGATCAGGTAATTAATAATTGTAAAACTATAAACAGAAAAGGACAGGAAGGGACCTGGATAACTGATGAAGTGAAGAAGGCATACACTATTTTACATAAAAAAGGAATTGCACATAGCGCCGAAGTATGGAATGAAGACAAACTCGTTGGCGGTTTGTATGGAATAAGACTTGGAAAAATTTTCTTTGGTGAAAGTATGTTTAGCAGGGAAAGCAACGCAAGCAAATACGCATTTATAAAATATGTGCAGCAATTACAAACAGAAGGTGTTGAATTGATAGACTGCCAGGTTTATACAGAACATCTCGAAAGTTTGGGAGCAAGAATGATTGACAGAAAAGAATTTTCCGTGTATTTGAAAAAATTAATCTGCTGATTGAAAAACAAAAGAAATTTATTATGTCAAAATAAAAATTTTTTATTCTTTTCCTTTAATACCCAATAAATCCATTTCAAAAATTAAAGCTGAGCCACCTGGAATATTATTATAATCTGATGTACCATACCCCAACTGGTATGGAATATAAAGTTTCCATTTAGACCCTACAGGCATCATCAATAATGCTTCTGTCCATCCCTTGATAAATTGTGTAACCGGATGAGTAATAGGCTGCCCGTTATTATATGAGCTTTCAAAAACACTGCCATTAATATAACTGCCAGTGTAATGACAAACTATTGTATCCCCCGCAACTGGTATTGTACCTGTTCCTTCTTTTATTATTTCATATTGCAATCCGCTTGGCAGGGTCTTCACGCCAGGTTTACTTCTGTTATCAGACAAAAACTTCATACCTGCATCAATATTCGGTTTTGATTTTTGTGATTGTATTCTACCCTGGTAAGTCATGATGGCATTGTTGGCCGCATCATCAGAAATAAGTTGCGGTTTTTTTGCCTGCATATCATTAATAGCCCTGGCCACCACAGCGCTGTTAACATTATTAATGCCCTGCTGGCGAAAAACATTAATTACAAAAATTCCCATGGCATAACTTGCCGAATCTCTTAAATCTTTTAATAACGGCCTGGGAGCAGCAACGTTTTTTGTTACAGGCTTTGCAACAACTTTTGTATTTGTGTTTTGTGAAAAACAAAATACAATTGAAACCAAAGACAAGCAAAATGAAAATATCTTTTTTAGCATACTGTTTTTTTTAAGGTAGCAAATATAAGTGTTTGGCTTCAGCTCTTAATACATCGGACAAACAACATTATTCATCAAACATAAAAACACGGGAGGGATATTTTTCACAGTAGCTGATGAGCAGGTTATGAATAAAATTATTACCGCGGTAAGCTGTTAATAATTCTTTTATATCTTCTGCATTTTCAAATTTTGCATCAGCTGGCAGGTATCCCATGCCATAAAATTTTCCTTTCAACATAAGCATGCATGATTGCTCATTTTCCTGCAAACCTCTGTCCATAATTGCAAAAGAAGTCTGACCGCTCAATTCTTTAATTGCTTGATTTACTCTCTTATTATAGTTTGATGCCCGTTCTTTTTTTATACAGGCGCCTTTGCAGGTTTTATTTTCTATGCCAGTACAGGTTGCAGAGCCATGTTGAAGAAAACAAAGTTTCGGACAAAGTGAATGTTTTTCAATTGTCTTTCTTAATATAGTTTGCCCCTCCGTTATGTTTTGAAATGTACAAACAGGCAGCAGATTTTTTTTATTTTTTTCAATGACTAAGCGCAGGTATCCGTTTTGATCTTCAAAAGAATAAATGCCTATCACATCTTCACGGCTTTTTTGCGAATTATTAAATTGAGGCCAGTGTTTTTTTATCTCTGTTGACTCCAGCACCTGCGCCATCAGTTCTGTAGCACAACTTTGAAAACTGATGGAATGTATATGCCTTACAAAATTTTGTTTTTGGCGGCCATCAGAATTATTACTGAAATGACTGTTTACCCGGCTGCGGATATTGATGGCTTTGCCGATATAAATAATTTTTCCTTTTGCATTGTGAAAATAATATACACCCGGAGTAAGCGGCAACAGATCAAAATATTTTTTTGGCACATTGGGCGGCAGTGATTGCTCTTTAGAATTTCGAAGCAGGCTTTTTTCAATAAATTTTTCTTTATCGTTTTGTAAAAGTTTTTTAAACAGTTCTGCTGTGGCGGCGGCATCACCGCCAGCTCGGTGCCTGCTGTTCATATCTATATTTAATGAGCGGCAAATATTTCCCAAACTGTAAGATGGGAAACCAGGAAAAATTTTGCGGCTTAGTCTTACAGTACATAATTTTTTTACACTGAGATCGTATCCATTTCTCAACAACTGGCTTTTTATAAAAGAGAAATCAAAATTTACATTGTGGGCAATAAAAATATGCTGACTGAGAAGGCGGTGAATTGTTTCAGCCACTTGATCAAAAGCGGGAGCATTGGCCACCATCTTATCATTAATGCCGGTAAAAGATTGAATAAAACGGGGGATTGGTTGCCGGGGATTAATCAACGTTTCAAATTTTTCAATTATTTTTTCTCCATCAAAAACATGAATAGCAACTTCTGTTATACCATTGGCTGAAGCATAGCCGCCGGTGGTTTCTATATCAACTATTGCATACATGAAAGAAAGTTTGAAGTATGAAGTACGAAATAATAAGTACGAATTTCGTTAAATTTCAGTGAGTATGGACAATGTGAATAATAAAATATGCTTCAATAAAAGTTAGTATAATACAAACCTTGTCGTTTGATTTTGAAGGAAATTTTCTTTGGTAGCACCGGATTGAAAAATAAAAAACCGTTCCGTTTGAAACGGGACGGTTATAAAAAAAAATAATTTTTTAATATATAAAATCTAAAGCAGTTTTATCATTGTTGTTGAATGGACGGTTAGTTGTAGCGCTCAGGCATGCAAGCATCCAGGAAGCAGCATCAGGTCCGGTAGGTGTACCGGGAATATGAATGGCTCCAACTGTAGAAGCTCCTTCATTGGATGGTGAACCTCCACAGCTATAACTTCTATCCATATAATCTGTATGACGGAATCCAATGGTATGACCAATTTCATGTGCCATTACAGTGGTTACAAAATTGAGGCTGTAGTTCTGATATTGCTTGTTAAACTTCACTTCATTATAAGGATTACCTCCGCTGGGAAAACCCGCAGAAGCTATATAAGGCCCGCCATTAACTATTTTAATGTTGATGTTTCCACCATTTGAAACCCTGGTCATTGTTACCTGAAGATTTTCAGCATTGTATCGGGCAATAGCCGCATCAATTCCGGCAGAAACATTTGCGTTTACACTTCCACTGCTGCTAATAGTAATATTTCTTGGTAAACCAGTTACAAGATTTGTAGTATGGTACTGTTCTGTGTTTGCAATGCGTAAAAGATTTCCACCTGGTGCAGAATTAAGAAATTCTTCAGTAAGAATAATATCTCCTTCTACCAGGTAGCCTTCGTCCACTTTTTGAACATTTGCAGTTCCAAATCCGTGGTTATAGATTTTAGTTAACGTAGCCTGAGAAATTTCTTCCTGTACATTTTCTTTTGCTTCTTTTTTACAGGAAGTAATTGCAAAAGCTGCAATCAGTAAAAAAGTCAATGTCTTCATCATGTGTTTCATGTGGTTTAATTTGTTTTGTGAGTAAATAAGTTTTTGAAATGAATTTTGAGAGGCAAAAGGTAGAAATAAATTTGCAAACAAACCCAATCCTTTACCAACATTTTTTTGCTTTTTAATTAAGGATGATTTTTTATTATAAAACAAGTGGATTTACGATTCTTTCAAAAGCCATTTAAATCAATATTTTTGGGGGGTTATGAAACCATTGACTTCCGTTACAATTGAATTTTCCCCAATACACCTGATTTTTGGCATAATAGCATTAGCTTTTTCAGTTTCATCGTTTGCCCAGCCATTATCACCCGAACTGAAAATGTCGCCGAAACTTCAGCAACTGATGCGAACTGCAGAGCCGGAAAAAAAATTAAAACTGATTATTGCTGTAAATGGGGAGGATGTTCCTGCAGTTATAAAAGAATATGGCTCAGTTGTAAAAAAAATACATGTGTCTGTTTCCTTTTCATTTTATGAAATAACAATTACTGCCCGTGATTTGGTTTCAAAAATACTGATGCACCCCGATGTAATTTTTGTGGAAGATGGCACAAGAAAACCAATTGAAGAATTACAAATCAGCAATCTTGATTTAAGCCTGAATAAAATAAATGCAGTTCACCGGAAATTTCCACAATGGAATGGCGAAGGGCTTACAGTTTCAATTAAAGAAAATAAACCAGATACGGCTGATATTGATTTTAAAAACCGTTTTGTTTCCACACCGGTTTCATCCAATACCGTAAGTTCACATGCTTCAATAATGGCAACGATGGTGGCGGGTGGTGGCAATTCATGGCATCTTGGAAAAGGTGCAGCCTGGGGCAGCAAAATCAGTTCATCAGATTTTTCCACTCTTTTACCAGATGCAAATGCAAGTTACCAGCAGTATAATATTTCTGTACAAAATCATTCTTATGGCGTTGGCTTAGAAAATTTTTATGGTGCCGATGCGGCAGCTTATGATGCTTCTTCATTAACTAATACTTCGCTGCTTCATATTTTTTCATCAGGCAATTCTGGTAGTTCTGCAAGTAGTACGGGTGTATATTCCGGCATTGCAGGTGCAGCCAATCTTACCGGTAGTTTTAAAATGGCAAAAAATATAATTACTGTTGGCGCTACAGATTCTTTTGGAATCATCGCAGTATTGAGTTCAAAAGGACCTGCTCACGATGGGCGGATAAAACCGGATCTTGTTGCATTTGGAGAAGATGGCAGTTCCGGCGCTGCGGCATTAGTATCAGGTGTTTCTTTAATGCTGCAACAACAGTATAAACAATTGAATGGTTCATTACCTGCAAATTCTTTGTTGAAAGCAGTTTTAATTAACAGCGCAGACGATGTTGGAAATACAGGAATTGATTTTGCGAGTGGTTATGGCAGCCTGAATGCATTGAATGCAGCAAAAACTTTACAGTCAGGCAGATTTTTTAGCGGCACAGTTTCAAATGCCGGAGTACAAAATTTTACCATCACAATTCCTGCGGGCATAAAAAAAGTAAAAGCAACAATTGTATGGAACGATCCTCCGGCATCACCCAACACAGCAAAAGCATTGGTGAATGATCTCGACATGGAACTAATAAGAATCAGCACTGGTGAAATTTGGAATCCCTGGGTACTGAATAGTTTTCCGAATACAGATTCATTACAATTGCCGGCAACCAGAAAAAAAGACAGCCTGAATAATGCAGAGCAAATTACTATTGATAACCCGGTGAGCGGCAATTATCAAATCAGGATGAAAGGTTTTTATGTTTCTGCTTCTTCACAAAATTTTCATATTGCGTATCAATTTGATTCTACGGATGTGTTTGACTGGCATTTTCCAAATAAAAATGATTTTATTTTTTCTGCAGCCAGTAACACTATCCGGTGGTCTTCTTCATTTGCAACAGGCATTGGTGTTTTAGAATACACAATAAACAATGGAGCAAACTGGCAATTGATAAACAACAATATTAATCTTGCCACCGGTTATTACAAATGGCAGTCTCCGGCAATTATTAATGAGGCTATGCTGCGCATGAATATCGGAACCAATCATTTTGTTTCAGATACCTTCACCATTTCACAACGAACATTAACCGGGGTTGGCTTCAATTGTCCTGATTCATTCCTGATTTACTGGCATAAACTGCAGGGTATAAATAATTACAGAGTATATAAATTGGGCGATAAATATCTTGAACCATTTATTACTACCGTGGATAGTTTTGTTGTTTTATCAAAAAATATAAATCCCCT
>JANOJO010000456.1:0-17694 GCA_031418795.1 Bacteroidota bacterium
TAATCCGCACAGCGCCATAACCTCCTCTTGCACACATGATGGCTTTTAGTTTAGGGTCATCCAGCATTTGCTGAAAATCTTTTATTCTTTCTTCATCCGTGCCGCCAAAAGTGAAATCCTTTTTACCAATCGTTTCACCAACTTTTATTTTAAAACCCCAGCTTTCTATTTGCTTTATTGCGGATTGAATTTCTTCAAGGGTTATATAACCGGCTGGTGAAGTAATGCCGATGGTATCATTTTGTTTTAAATAAGTTGGATTGATAAATACTCCTCTGGTTTCATCAGGAGGTGTAAAAAGAGATTTATTCGGAATAGCCGCAGCAGCAAATATAGAAGCAGAGGATTGAATGAAATTTTTCCTGTTCATTTTTTCAGTTTTCTAAAATGATTTACTCCATGCTTTTCTAAGAAAATTTACCCAATTGCTCCTCATGATATTATTTATATCATTTTCAGAATACCCTTTTTTAGAAAGATGTAAAGGTATTGTTTGCAGATCAGCAATTGTTTCAAGATCGTAAGGGCATTGTTCTTTGCCAAATGCACCATCCAAATCTGAACCAATGCCAGCATGCAACGTATTGCTGGCTAACTGGCAGATATGATCAATATGATCAATTACTTTTTCTATGTTGCAATTCATTTCTTTCGGCGTTGACTTTCCCCGCTCCCATCCGGGTACTATCATCCACGCATCGAATGCTGCACCAATCACTGCTCCCCTTTCAATCAGAATTTTTATTTGTTCATCACTGAACTGGCGGTTATGATTCACAATAGCCCTGCAGTTGTTATGACTGGCCCAAATATGACCGTGAAAATGATCCATCGCCTGCCAGAAAGCATCATCACATAAATGCGTTACATCCAGAATAATGTTCAGCTCCTCCATTTTCTTCAGCAATGCAAGTCCCTCTTCATTCATTTTACCAGTTGCATTCGTACCGTTAGCATATCTGCCCGGTCCGTAATGTGCGGGACCAACTGCTCTTAAACCATATTCATAAGCTCGTTCCAGATGCTGAACAGTTATCAATGAGTCGGCGCCTTCCAGACTTAATATATATCCAACAGGTTTATGTTCATTTGCAGAACCATCATCCCAAATAGCAAGATGCATATTTAATGAACGCATATCTTTCACCTGTATCATCTCACCCTGTTCTTCCAATGCTTTGTACCATGCCAGTTGTGCCTGTGTTTGTGCCCATGCCTGTTCGGGTGAATGCCATCCGGGCAATGGATTACCGGGAGCAACATATCTTGCAATCTGTGTGGCAACCACCAAACCTATATTTCCTTTTCTCAATTCCGGCAAGCAAACAGTGCCATTACCACGATCAGGTTTGTCAGTCATTCCTTTTTCCGATTCACGGATTTGCTGAATGGATTGCCGCAGGTCGCGGTTCCATTCCATGGCATTCATGGCAAGATCAAGATGAGCATCGAAGATGAACATTAGTTGATTTATTGTTTTTTGTTTTTAGTTTATAGTTTCCCTTTTCAACCAAAGTTTAAAATTATAAACTTATTCTCCTGTCTCTTGCCACATTCTTCCACTCTCCTGATACTTTCCCATTTTCGATAATGAATACTCTTTCATACAATGCCACGGTAGGGCAAACATGAATTGGTAACCCGTACAATACATCCCCGGGTTTATAAGAATGTCCCTCGCCTGCTTCTGCAACAAGATGTTCTTCACTCTGGCTTATAGCTTTTAATTCCGGTGCATTTAGAAAGAAAATTCTTTTCCCAATATCATTTTCTGCTGCTACAGATTTATGGCCAAGGTCAAGACATAAGCGGCCGGATGTTGGCAAAGAAATAACTCTTGTTATTAAAACAGCAGCTGGCAGAAATTTTTGTTCAGGGCAAAGATCAGAGTAGCCTTTATCCCAATAAACAAAAGTGCCGGGACTGCATTCCACATTTTCTCTTTTACAATGAATGGAAAAAGTGGGAGAGCCACCCACAATAATGTTTGGCAGTTTTAATTTTTCATTCAACGCCAGCACAACGCTGAATGCAGCATCGCATTTTTCTTTTCTTATATTAAAATCTATATCCCGGATATGGCCATCATAAGCATGAAGACCAACTACAGAAATCCCATTTAAAGAAGAACTATGTTCAACTAATTCGATTGTCTTTTCACCGGTGCTTATTCCGGTACGGTTCATGCCGACATTTAAATCAATATAAACCGGTATGGTTAAATTATTTTTTTCAAAAACGACAGATTGCTCATCAGCAGCGGCGATATTATCAACAAGGCAGGAAAATTTTGCACCCGGATATTTTTTTACCAGTGAAACAAATCTTTTCAACTTCGGGCCAAGTGGTTGATAGGCCATTAAAACATCCGGTGCATTACATTGAGCAAGCATTTCTGCTTCAGCAATTGTTGCGCATTTAAATTTCTCAATGCCGGCCTGCATCATAAGTTCCGTTACTTCTTTTGATTTATGAGTTTTAATATGGGGCCGCAATTTTTTTACATCACCTGCCATAGTTATAGCAAGCAGGATATTGTGTTTAACCCTTTCAGGAAAAACTACAAGGGCAGGCGAATCCAAATCTTCAATGCCATTTATTTCAAACCAGTTTTTCATAATGTTAAGTTTTGATGCAATTCAAATAATACTTTGTACTCAAAGTAAATAAAATCTGGTAAACATACTTGTTTGGGCAATGCTCCTTATTCCGGTATTTTTGCAGGCTTATAACTATTATAGAAGAATGACCCAACCCAAACGATATTTAATTACTTCTGCGCTTCCCTATGCCAATGGATTGAAACATGTGGGCCACCTTGCCGGCGCCTATATTCCGGCTGATATTTATGTTCGCTATCTGCGTGCACAAAAAAGAGATGTGGTGTTTGTATGCGGCAGTGATGAACATGGTACGGCTATTCCTATTCAGGCAACAAAAGAAGGAACAACTCCACAGGCTATCATAGATAAATATCATGTGGCAATGAAAGAAGATTTTGATGATCTGAATATCAGCTTTGATATTTATCACCGCACATCTGATCCGCTGCATCATGAAACTGCACAGGAATTTTTTACTTATTTAAATAACCGCGGCGAACTGGAGATAAAAGAAACCGAACAATATTTTGATGAAGAAGCAAAAACATTTCTGGCTGACAGGTATATAAAAGGTATTTGCCCTAATTGCGGAAGTGACAGAGCCTTTGGTGATCAATGTGAAAATTGCGGAAGAACATTAAGCCCTGATGAATTGATAAACCCGGTGAGTACCTTAAGCGGAAAAATTCCTGTAAAGAAAAAAACATCGCATTGGTATTTGCCATTGGGTAAACATGAAGAATTTCTTCGTGAATGGATTTTAAAAGAACATAAAGATGACTGGCGTGCAACAGTTGTGGGGCAATGTAAAAGCTGGATTGAAGGCGGCTTGCTTTCAAGAGCAGTAACGAGAGATTTGGATTGGGGAATACCTGTTCCGGCCTCCCCAAACCCCTCCAAAGGAGGGGCTTCAGATGCCCCCCTGCCCCCCAAAGGGGGGTTCTTAGAGTCTGAAAAATCTGATATTCATTATGATTATCGAACTTCTGACCCACACACTTATGGCCTGTTGAAAAAGTTTGTAAAAGAGAAGAGAAGCACTTCAACAGATGCAGAAATTGTTTTATGGAAAATTTTAAGAGGCAAGCAATTGGACGGATTTAAATTCAGAAGACAGCACATCATTGATAATTTCATAGCCGACTTTATATGCCTATCACAAAAACTAATTGTAGAGGTTGATGGTCTTATTCACCAAACTCCTGAAAATAACAAAAGTGATGAAGAGAGAACTAAAATATTTAACGCTTTAGGTTTTGAAGTTATCAGGTTCTCTAATGAAGAAGTAATTAATAACAGGAAAGATGTAGCAGAAAAAATACTTTCTGCAATCAATAAAAGAAAACAAAATAACGCAGAGTCTCAGAACCCCCCTTCGGGGGGCGGGGGGGCTTCAATGAAAGGTAAAGTTTTATACGTTTGGTTCGATGCGCCTATCGGATACATTTCTGCCACCAAACAATGGGCACTTGATAATGGAAAAGATTGGAAACCTTATTGGAATGATCCGGAAACCAAGCTTGTTCATTTTGTTGGCAAAGACAATATCGTTTTTCATTGCATCATCTTTCCTGTGATGCTTAAGTTGCATGGAAATATTTTACCCGCAAATGTTCCTGCCAATGAGTTTTTAAATCTGGAAGGCGATAAAATGAGCACCAGCCGCAACTGGAACCTGGAGATGAGAGATTACATAAATGATTTTGTAAAAAAAGAAAATGGCGGCGGACAATGCGTGGATATGCTTCGTTATTATTTAACACAAATAGCTCCGGAAACTAAAGACAGTGAATTTACCTGGAAAGGATTTCAGGATGCGGTAAACAGTGAACTGGTAAGCATCTTTGGAAATTTTGTAAACAGAACCTGGGTACTGATGCATAAACTATGCAATGGCAAAGTACCAAAGCTGCACGAAGAATTATTGGATGATGATGATAAAATTATTATTGCGAGTATTCAACAATCAACAATCAATATTCAAGACTCAATTGAAGAATTCAAATTTCGTGATGCATTGTATTCAGTAATTGATCTTTCCAGAAAAGGAAATCAGTACTTACAGAAAAAGCAACCGTGGATAGTGGCAAAAAAAGCCTCCCCAAACCTCTCCGAAGGAAGGGCCTCGGAAGACTCTGATAAATCAAAAGTCCAGGCCATAGTGAAAGTTTCTGAGAACCCTCCTTTGGAGGGCAGGGAGGCCGCACAAAAACAAATTGACAACTGTCTGCATCTGTGTCTTCAGCTTACAGCCAACCTTGCAGTATTGATAAATCCTTTTTTACCAAACACAGCAAAGAAAATGGCTGGCATGATGAAGGTGGTGGACAAAATGCTGGATTGGGAAAATGCCGGTAAACTTAAATTACTCAGTGTGGGTTATAGTTTACGGGCACCTGAATTATTATTCAGAAAAATTGAAGATGAGGAAATTAAATTTCAGTTAGAGAAATTAAAATCAAATTCCAAAAAACAAATACCAAATACCAAAATGGAAGAAGCTAAATCTGAAAACGTAGATCCGAAACCTGCCTTCGATAAATCTCCGGCAGGCAAGTCAGAAATCGTGTACGATGATTTTGCAAAACTTGATCTTCGTATCGGCACAGTAACTGCCTGCGAAAAAGTTGAAAAAGCCGATAAACTGTTGAAACTTTCTGTTGACATTGGCTCAGAAACAAGAACCATTGTTTCTGGCATTGCTCTTCATTATTCTGCTGAAGAAATGGTGGGCAAACAAGTAGTCGTCGTTGTCAATCTTGCGCCGCGAAAAATGCGTGGTATAGAAAGCCAGGGGATGATATTGACCGCAGAAGATAAAGATGGCAAACTTCGCTTGTTGAAACCAGAAGAGGCAGTAAGCCCTGGCTCAAATGTTAGTTAATAATATTCTGCCATCAATAAACCGGTGGCTTTTTTGTTCCCATAAATTTTAAGTAATTTGATTGCTTATTAATTCCCCCGTTTGAATGTGGATCGTCTGGCTTGAAAAAAAAATTCTTAAAACACTCGGCATACTGCTGGGCATTATCATTGTATTTGTAACTGCCCTCCACATTTATGTAGTAAACAATGCTGAAAAACTGATTGAGGATCTTGTAAAAACAGAATCGAAAGACAAGCTGAGGCTAAAAGTAAAAAACATCAAGTTTAATTATTTTTCCAGAAAGGTAGAGCTTCAGCAAGTTGTTTTTTACTCAAACGATTCACTTGACATTAATACGGCTTACCGCTTTAGTGTTGATAATATTAAACTGCGTGTAAAAGCATTGATTCCAATTTTTACCCGAAAAGAATTGCTGGTTGATTCAATTTATCTGTCAGCGCCATCCATTATAGTTACACGGCTTAAGCCTGCTGATACTGCAGTAAAAAAAGATATTTCCATTCCTGAAGAAATGGGAAGAATTTATAATTCCATCATTGATGCGCTGAAAAAAATTCATGTAACAAGGTTTGAATTGAATGAAGGCAGTTTTACTTTACAAAATAAATTAAAGCCGGATCAGATACCACTTACAATTACAAACCTTCATATTCATATTGATAATCTTAAAATTGATACCACGGCAGATCCTGCTAATTTATTTTTCAGCGACCAGATGGTTTTCCGCACCCGCAACCAGGATATTCTTTTTCCAGATGGCAATCACCGCCTTGCCTTCAGCCGTTTCCGTATCAACATCAGAAGAAAAATAATTGAAATAGACAGTTGCACTTTATCCGGCAAAAGATCAGATAACAGCCGATCCGGTTTCAATGTTTACTTAGATACACTGAAATTGGTGAATGTGGATTTTAATGCACTCTATGAACGTGAATTAATAAAAGCCGATTCAGTTTTTTGCAAAAACCCTCAAATAAAATTTCAATTTGAGTTAAAAGATAAAAATGCTGCAAAGAAAAAGCTGCCCAATATGGATTCCATCATTCAGCAAATGACCGGCGACCTGTTGTTGAATTATATCGGCGTTACCAATGCCGCTATTGATATCACCACTTACCGTGGTAACAATCCAAGTTCGTTTACATCTGAAAAAAATAATTTTGAAATGAAAGGTCTTTCCATTGATCAAAAACTGGCACAGCCTGTATCGCTGGAAGGATTTGATATGGCCATCCGTAATTATGAAAATTATTTAAAAGACAGCAGCTATGTTCTCCGCTTCGACAGTATCAGATTGAGGGAAAATAGAATTTTGCTGAGCAATTTTTCTGTAAACACAGAACCGTTTAAAGATAACCGCAACATTAAAGTAAAACAGTTTGCACTCAGCGGACTTTCCTGGGGCGATTTATTATTCGACAGAAGGATTAGTGCAAGGCAGGCAACGTTGTACAATCCAGTAATAGATTTTGTACAACCTGAAACTGTAAAAGCAAAAAAGAACAGGGGTATCAGTTCTTCATTGGATGCAGTAAACCAATTTATGGAACTTGAAAAAATTCAGATAGTAGAAGGACAGATAAAGATTACAGCCAGGAATAAAACAGAACTTCTTTTACAAAATGCAAACTTGCTGATGAACACCCGTGATGTGGTAACCGATCCAACAGTTACAACCGTAGAAAGTGCAATTGAAGAATTGAATTTCAGCAAAGGGGTTTTGAAATTAAAAAACTTTACGGTTAATATGGATAATACTTTTTATGACGGGAAAAATTCATTATTAACTCTTGAAAAAATAAAAGTATATAGCCGTCAGCAGGTTTATAATATTTCTGCAAAAAATACAACGCTTCAAAATGTGCAGTTTGATGAAACCAACAACCTGCTCAGTGCAGAAAGCATCAATTGGACACAAGCGGATGTAGAAATAAATTTATTGACAAAAGAAAAAAAACCTGCTTCCTCACCCATGACTTTTATTTTAAATAATATCAGCGGGAAAAATACAACGGTGAATATGAACAGTGAAAAAGGCGCTGCCTCAGTTTTTTTGAATACGGTTTCTTTAAAAAAAATATTCCGCCAGGAATATATTAAAATAGAAGAATTGAAAACCACAGGGAAAGACCTTGTATATTTTACTCCCAGCCTGGAACTGAATGTTTCTGCTTTTTCCTTCTTTGATTTGGCATCTTCCTCAATCAGCAGCTTTCAACTGAAGCAGACGAAAAATAAAAACTCGTTATCGGTAAAAATTCCGGAAGTAAAATTCATTCCTGATATCAACAGCATTATTTCAGGCAATATGGAAATTAAAAATGTAAAATTAATTCAACCTGAACTCAACATTATAGTAAACGAAAAAGTAACTGCGCAGGAAAATAAACCCTTACCTGACATTAATATTGACAGCATTGAAATAGAAAGTCCCAATTTCAGTATGCAAAATTCTGTTTCAAAAGGATTATCATTCTTCCACTGGGATGGGAACAGCAATTCTTTATTTCTTAAAAATATTCAGTCTTCAAAACAGGAAAAGCAATTAACCATTGCAGCTGCAAAAGGAGAACTCAGCAATATTTCGTTTTCAGATTCTTTGGGCAAACGAACAAACTCCGGAAATGGAACAGCAGATGTATATCTTGAAAAAATAAAATTACAACCAGGAGAAAAAATGAACTGGCAGACTACCGTGAAAGAATTTACTGCCAAAAATTTTGATACTGACAGCTTGGGCAAAAAACCCGCAACCATAAAACTTCATCAGGCTAAATTAGAGAACCTGGTTATTGGTTCTGAATTCATCAGCAGTATGCCAGTACTTATAAAAAACAATCCGGCATTTTCCATCAGCAATGTATCTGGCTTTATGATTGATACTAAGAATAACTTTCAATTACATAATCTCAGTTTTAATAATGCGGCACAGCTTATTTCTATTGATTCATTTGCATACAAACCGGTAATAGGCCTCGATGAATTTATTGCAGCCAGTCCTTTTCAAACAGATTATATGACTTTGAAATCAGGTAAAATCGCCATTACAAAATTTAACTTGCTTCAATATCTCACAGATAGTATTGTCCGTATTGGTGATCTAAATATTTCAAATCCATATTTCACATCGTACCGCGATAAACGGCCACCATTCAATGCAGGCATCTATAAACCGCTGGCTGCAAAACTGATTCAGAAAATTCAATTCAAAATTTCAATTGATACAGTAAAAATAAAAAATGGAACAACCGTTTATACTGAAGTAAGTGATAAAACAAATGAAGCGGGTATCATTCCGGTTACAAGAATGAATGGTGATATTTTCCCAATTAAAAATTTCAATCTTACTTTAAGTGATACATTCAGAATAAGACTGAATGGCTACCTGATGGATACGGCCTGGATCCGGTTACGTACAAGAGAATCTTACCTGGATACACTTTCCGGTTTTTTATTAACGCTGCGTATGAGGCCCGGCGATTTGCAATACCTGAATCCGGTACTTGCACCATTAGCTTCTGTAAAATTGCAGTCGGGCTATCTGGATACGCTTAACATGAGGGTGGTGGGGCAGGAATATATTTCGCTGGGCCAAATGAAAATGTTTTACCATGATCTGAAAGTACAATTTCTAAGAAACAGCGGTGAAGAGAAAAAACGTTTCTTAACAGGATTACTTACATTTATTGCCAACAGCTTTGTTATTAAAAATAAAAATGACAAACATGCGGGTGTTGTCTATTTTCCCAGGCTGCGTGACAGATCTTTTATTAACTATTATATAAAAATTGTAATGAGTGGCATGGCATCCAGTGTGGGTGCAAAGAATAACAAAAAATTACTCCGCAAGTATAAAAAACAAATCAAGCTGCGGCAACTGCCTCCTATTGATTTTGATTAATGGTAAGCTGATAACTTTCTATACTTATTAATTTACAGGAAAACAAATTTCCAATTTGCAACCATGACCCGGAGAAGAAGTAAGTGTTGACTGACCATTAAAAACTTCCACCCTGTTAAGAATATTTATAAAGCCTATACCATTTGATTGCTTGCCTGTATCAAACCCCTTTCCATTATCAGTTATTTGCAGCCACAATAGCTTTTCCGTTTCTTTCAGTGAAATAAAAACTTTATCTGCGGCTGCATGTTTTATTATGTTATTGGTTTGTTCCTGCACAATGCGGTAGAGCATCAGCTTCTGATCATCTGCCAGTGTTTTTTCCAAATGATTGTCAAAATAAAAATCCACATTGATATTTTTGAAAGAAGTAAGATTGTTTACAATGTCGCCAATACTTTTTTGCAAACCCACAACATTTACAAGCGATGAATTCAGTTTGCGGGAAAGTTTTCTGATTTCCTCCACAGCCAGCATTTGATAATCCAAAGCTTTATCAAGAAGCTCCTTGTAGTTTTCGGGAGTTTTTATAGCAGCGTCAAGATAAAGTTTTGAACTCATCAGTATCTGGTTTACGTTATCATGCAGCTCAATGCTGATTTCACTCCGTTCTTTTTCCTGCGCAGTGATACCGGCTTTTTCAATTGCCTGGTGTTTTTGCTTTTGTTCATTCAGCAGTTGCTGTTCAAGTTTTTTCTTTTCTGTTAAGTCGCGGATGGCGCCAAGTATTCTTACCGGCTTGCCATATTTATAAAGTATGATGCCGCTGTCCAGTAATAATTTGTACTGCCCATCAGCACATAAAAAAGAATACTCATCTTCCCATCGTTCATATTTTTTACTGATGTATTCATTCACTTTGTTTTTTACACGATCCCGATCATCCGGGTGCACTCTGTCAAACCACCAGTTAAGATCAGGTTTTATATCATCACGGGTATAGCCGGAAAGTTCATAAAAAGCCTCACTGCGGTAAATTTCGTTTGTTGCCAAATCAAGATCCCAGATGGCATCGGTGGCAATTTTTGAAACATGGTAAAACCGCTCATTACTTTTTCGCAGTTCTTCTTCCCTGTTTATCGTTTCAGTAATATCAGAAAAGGAAATAACCACGGCATACGGATCAAAATTTCCCTGGCGAATTAATGCTTCAGAGTTTACAGATACCCAAACCAGTATTTCATTGGGCTTGTAAATGCCCATTTTTACATTTCGCTGGGGAAACCCCGTTTGCAGACTTACAGTAGCCGGAAATTCAAACGGAGGAAAATCAGAACCATCCGGTTTAATAGCTTTCCATGTACTATCCATTTTTTTCCCTAGCAACTCATCTTCATTGAAACCCAAAATTCTGCATGCACTTTTATTACAGGCATTAATCAATCCATCTGCTCCCATCATTAATACACCATCAATAAGTGTATTTACAAGTTTTTCGTAGCTTACTTCAGCCTCTGCCAGTTTTACTTCTGTATTTTTTTCATTCGTAATATTATGATTGATAAAAACGATACCGGTTTTTTCGCCCTGTCCGTTGAAGAGAAAATTTGCCATGGTGCGGAAAAAGAATTTTTCTCCATCATGCCGGTGAAAAATTACTTCATCTTCCCAACTTCCTTTTTTCATCAAATCCTGCGACACAGACTCGAAGGTGGAATGAATAAAATCTATTTTAATAAGACTGAAAAGATTTTTACCCATGGCACCGGGTACACCATGTAATTGACTTGCTGCATAATTCCAACCTGTAATATTTAAATTAAGATCTGTTTGAAAAACCGCATCGGGCAGATGGTGTAATGAGTTATTGCTATCACGAACAGCTTTATGACTTACTTTAAGCGGGGGCAAAATATGTCTGTTTGCAGTTGTACGGTTTCTCATTGACTGAAGTTGGATCAAATAGTAACGGTAAACGGGGTTAATTCTTATATTTTAAGCTAACTCTTTTTCAGTAACCCGGATAAACCTGATTTTAATCAGGCAAATTGAAAACAATAAGTTGAATTCTCTCACTGATAATGAGCCGGCTGGTTCATGTTTCATAAAAACTCTTACCTTCGGTTTCAACTGGTTGTTTAACTAACTAAATGGAATATGAACAAAAGAATCATCAAAAAAGTGGCCGTATTAGGCAGCGGTGTTATGGGTTCAAGAATTGCCTGTCATTTTGCAGGCATCGGTTTACAGGTGTTGTTGTTGGATATTGTACCCAAAGAATTTATTGCGAGCACCAAACCAAATGAAAGAAACAAGATTGTAAATGATTCGCTGGCTGCAGCAATAAAATCAAATCCTTCCCCGGTTTATAAAAAGGATATTGTAAAAAAAATTACAACGGGAAATTTTGATGATAATATGAAAGACATTGCAGCATGTGATTGGATAATTGAAGTAGTGGTGGAAAGATTAGATATAAAAAAACAGGTGTATGATAAAGTGGAGCAGTTTCGTAAGCCGGGAACTTTAATTACTTCTAATACATCTGGTATTCCTATTCATTTAATGGCAGAAGGCAGAACTGATGATTTTAAAAAACATTTTTGCGGCACACATTTTTTCAATCCACCGCGATATTTACGTTTATTAGAAATTATTCCTACACCATTTACTGATCCGGCCATCATTGATTTTTTAATGACTTACGGTGATTTGTATTTGGGAAAAACTACTGTACTATGCAAAGACACACCAGCATTTATTGCCAACAGAATCGGAGTATATGGTATCATGTCTCTATTTGCATTGGTTGATAAAATGGGATTGACCATTGATGAAGTGGATGCACTTACCGGGCCAATCATCGGAAGACCTAAATCTGCAACATTCAGAACGGCAGATGTAGTAGGCATTGATACTTTGGTAAAAGTAGCCAAAGGTGTTTATGATAATTGCCCGGATGATGAAGCCAAAGATTCATTTGTGATTCCTGCCTGGTTACAAAAAATGGTAGATAATAATTGGCTGGGTGATAAAACCGGGCAAGGATTTTTTAAAAAAACAAAAGGAAGCGGAGGAGAAAAAGAAATTCTTACGTTGAATTTGAAAACTGCTGAATATGGCCCAAGGGTAAAACCAAAATTTGCAACGGTGGAAGCAGCAAAACCAATTGATGATCTTAATCAGCGGTTGAAAATGCTTTGTGCCGGCCAGGATAAAGCAGGAGAATTTTATCGCCATTTTCATTATGGATTATTTTCTTATATCTCTCATCGCATACCGGAAATAAGTGATGAACTTTATCGTGTAGATGATGCAATGATGGCTGGCTTTGGCTGGGAGATTGGTGCTTTTGAAAGTTGGGATGTACTGGGTCTGGAAAAAACATTGATAGCAATGAAAGATGCAGGTTATAAAACTGCAGCGTGGGTTGATGAAATGATTGATGCTGGTAATAAATCATTTTATAAAATTGAAGCGGGTAAAAAACTTTGTTATGATCCGGCAAGTAAAACTTATAAAGTTTTACCAGGTGGCGAGGCATTTATCGTAATGAGTAATTACCAGGATAAACAAATCTGGAAAAATGGCAGTTGCAAACTTTATGATTTGGGTGATGATGTACTCGGCCTGCAATGGTTTACAAAAATGGGCAGCATTGGTGGCGATGTATTAAGTGGCATTCAAACAGCAATTGATAAAGCTGAAAAAAATTATAAAGGATTGGTGATTGCTAACGAAGGCGCCAACTTCAGTGCCGGCGCCAATGTGGGTATGATTTTTATGCTGGCAATAGATCAGGAATACGATGAACTGGACATGGCCATCCGCATGTTTCAAAATACAATAATGCGGGTAAGATATTCTTCTATCCCCATAGTAACTGCTCCGCATGGTTTGGCGCTTGGCGGTGCATGTGAATTAAGTTTACATTCAGACAAATGTTGCCCAGCTGCCGAAACTTATACCGGTCTTGTAGAATTAGGTGTTGGATTAATTCCCGGTGGTGGTGGTACTAAAGAATTTGTTTTAAGAGCATCGGATGAAATGCATGAAGATGAACCGGAAACTATTACTTTAAAAAACAGATTTCTTTCTATCGCTACAGCCAAAGTAGCCACCTCAGCATTTGAAGGATTTGATTTGGGTATTTACAGAAAAGGATTGGATGAAGTAGTAATGAACCAGGGAAGAAGAATTGCTGAAGCAAAAAATCAGTAATGGAAATTTTTGATGCAGGATATACAGCTCCTGTTCAAAGAAAAGATATTAAAGTGCTTGGCCGTTCTGCTTTGGGTGCATTGTATGCAGGCATCAATGGTATGTGGCGGGCTAACTATGCAACTGATCATGATGCAGTGGTTGCAAAAAAACTTGCGTATGTAATGTGCGGAGGAGATTTAAGTGAAGCCCAGTTGGTTTCTGAACAATATTTACTTGATTTGGAACGAGAAGCTTTTCTTTCTTTGTGTGGTGAAAAGAAATCGTTGGAAAGAATTCAGAGTGTGCTGAAAGGCGGTAAGCCGGTGAGGAATTAAAAATTAATAATTAACAATTAATAATTATTGCAGATTGAATAGTATTTCGGGTTTGTAAATCCTTGTACAATATTTAATCTTTTAATTGATCCAATGCTTTATCAATCGTAGAATATTGAAAAATAAACCCAGCCTGTTGAATTTTTTCAGCACTCACAGTAAAGCTTTTAGGAATTAAAAATTAATAATTAATAATTGTTGCAGATTGAATAGTATTTCGGGTTTGTAAATCCTTGTACAATATTTAATCTTTTAATTGATCTATTGCTTTATCAATTGACGGATACTGAAAAATAAAACCTGCCTGCTGAATTTTTTCTGCACTCACCGTAAAGCTTTTCAAAACTTCAATACTCATTTCACCAAGAATTAATTTTAGCATAAAAGAGGGAACATGAATGGGAATAAAATACCGTCCCCTCTTTTTTTCTGCTATCTGTAAAATGAGTTGTTTGTTGGTAACAGGATGCGGAGCCACTGCATTAAATATGCCCGATAGTTTTTCATTATCAAGTGCAAAAAGAAATATTCTTACCAAATCGTCAATATGTATCCAGCTTATTACTTGTTGGCCACTGCCAAGTATAGCAGCAATGCCAAACCTTAATGGCTTTTTAAATTCTTTCATCGCACCACCACAATTACTTAATACAATTCCAATACGAAGCTTCACCAATCTTATACCTAAACCGTTTACCTGATCAATTGCTGCTTCCCATTGTTTGCATGTTTGTCCCAGAAAATCTTCTGCTGCCGGATCAGACTCTGTAAAAACCTCACCCCGACCCTCTCCAAGAGAGAGTGAGTTTTGTCCATACCAACCCGTAGCAGATGCACTCACTACTGCTTTTACTTTATTAGGAATATTTATCAAACTATCAACTATTAACCGGCTGCTATTAACTCTGCTGCTGATAATTTCCTGCTTTCGTTTCTTCGTCCATCTTTTTTCTGCTACTGATGCTCCGGCCAGGTGAATAATATAATCTGCATTTGCAAAAACATTTTTATCAATTGTTTTTTTTTCTATATTCCATTCAGCGTAAGATAAATTCTCTTGATTAGTTTTTTGATTTGATGAATTGCGGGTAAGAATAATAACATGGAAACCTTTTTGCAACAACGCTTCTGTAAGCGCTTTACCCACTAAACCCGTTCCGCCAGTAATGAGAATTATTTCCATAAAAGCAAAGTTGGCAACTTTTTTTAAACCAGCATCGTTTTAAACTTAGTAGCTTTAGGTAACTGATATATGTATAAAAAAATTAAACAAATTATTTTTGCCGGATTTCTCACAATTTCTATTCCCCGGTTGCTGAGTGCACAAAAATTAATGCTGAGTGCCCCCTTCGACGCCAACCCATCCACAACAAATTTTAAAATACTGGGTGCACAGGGCAATCTATTTTATGTTTTGTCAACCTCAATGTTTACAGCGCCAGCATTGCATGTATTCAATAACAATATGGAGTTGGTGTGTAAAACAGAATTGCCCAACCTGCAAAACAGTATGTTATTGTCTTTTATTCCCCGTGCAGATGGCATTGATTTGCTTTTTGAAAGCGAAGATTCAACAAACAGGTATTACAACCAGGTGCGGTTAAATAAAAACGGTGAAATGTTGTTGCCAGTAAAAAAAATTTTATCCCTTCCCCGCCAGTTTGCCGGTGATTGGAATTTTTCGGCATCACCATCCAGCAAAAGTTTTTTGCTATATCAATTATCGCAGCCAAAAAAAGATTCGATTAAGATGGACATGATTATTATCAGCAATGAATATGAGATAGTAGATGGCAAACGATTTAATTTTTATGTGGAAGGCGATTTTGAAAGGCTTGGAAATTTTTTTATTGATGATGACGGCAATATTTATGTACTGGTGCATGACCGGCCATTGAATTATAAATTAGGCAGCCGTCTCCGCATATACAAATATTTTGCGGCGGGTGGCAGCTTAATGAAAAAAGAATTTTATCTGAAAGAAAAAAAACCGGTGGATGTTCACTTGTCTTTTAACCCTGAAAAAAAATCAGTTTACCTGCACTCTTTCTACGCCGATTTTTATACAAAAGATATCAATGGCATTTTTGCTGCTACGCTGAATGAAAAAATGGAAGCCGTAGTTCCATTTACCTATTTTGCATTTGACAAAAAATTTAAAAAAGAACTGAATACTTTTTCTTCAGGTATATCTGCAGACAACCTGATGAATTACCTGCGTATAAACACAAGCAGTGTAAGCGACAGCGGCTCTTCATTTGTTTCTGCATTGCTCGAAACTTCTGCCATCAACAGTTTTCCCAACAGTGGAATGAATCAATCTGAAGCACAAAGAACTACTGTAACAGAGCCTGATGCCATTTCAACTATAGCGCAACGTGAATATTTAATTCGCAGACAGATGGGCATTATAGGTCCGGTGCGGGGCCGTCGTTATCCTACTGGTGGCAGCGGGCCATCTACCGGCTATGCCGAAGCGTACAGTAATGTAATGAACATGCGGCCCGATTTATTTTTTATGCCGAAGGACACTGCAAATAAAAAATCTGAATCGAGCCTGCCAAGAAAAAAAATATATGACCGGCAATTGGTTTTTGGTTTTACAAAAAATGCAGAAATGAAATGGCATAAGTGGTTTGAAACAGAAGATCAGAGCCTGTTTAATATGGCACCGCTCTTTCCGGCAGAAACAAATAACAGCATCGTATCGCTTTATTACCGGATAAATAAAAAAGGAAAAACAGAACTTGCTTTTACAAAAATTTCAAAAGCCGATGGCTCCATAGTTGACTTGCCTGTTTCTGTACCAGAAAATATTTCATTGCTTACCACCGGCACTCTTTATAAACTCAGCAATAACCAGGCAGCTATTCTTTATTTGGATAATAAACTAAATAAAGTTGGATTGGCGATGGTGGAGTGGTGAGGATAGAGAAATTATCTAATCAGTTTCAATTTTTACAATTTCTTCTTTTTTTATTTTTTCATTTTGTGGAAGTATAAGAATAGAACTGTTAATCACTTTCTTTTTATGAAGCACTTTTCCATTTTTGAGAACAACGTTTACAACCTGATAACCCATTCCCGTTTCAGGTAAATTAAGCAAATAGTTAATCCATTTATCGGGAAGCTGAAGTGTATTCATCTTACCATTTTGTTTGAGTAATAAAGGTACGAATAGAAGTGCCTTTTTCAAAATACACCTCCCTGCCTCCACCCCGTTTACCAGTTTGAAGCTGAACCCATCCTCTTTGCAACAAAGCTTCAGTAAGAGCTTTGCCGACTAAACCTGCACCGCCGTGATGAGGATTATTGAGGATGTGTTCATTTAGTAAAATGCGTGGAAAGTTATAACAAAAAGAGAATAAGATTAAAACTAACCGAACAGTACAAAAAGAATTTAGATTATCGAGGATAGGCCACCTCAATCTTCTTCGCTATAAATTATTAAAATACTATATTTGGTAACCTCAAGAGAATTAATTCTCAACAATTTTATGAAACTCAACGAAGTTCTGGAAAAATATAACAGTGCTTTATTAGATCAAATTTCTTCTGATAAAGTTGATGAGACAATTAATTTACGATTACCCAGATCCATCACTATTCAGGAAATTATTTCTGCTTTAAGTTCACAGTCCTATATTTCTAATAAAATTACTTATGCAAAGCCTCCAACATTTGCAATATTGAACTTGATATTATCTTCTCCCGAAAATATCATACAAATCGATGGCTTTCGAGACCAAGTACTTTCATATGTAAAAGACTTATGTTATAAAGCCGATTCATTAAAAGATTTTTCAAATACCAAAAATTTTGAAC
>JANOJO010000457.1:0-1777 GCA_031418795.1 Bacteroidota bacterium
GAAATAATAACTGAATATGCATCTGTTTCTCCGGGTTTCCTGCTAAACTTCTGAACCTGGTTTCTTAATTCTTTCCCAACGAATCTCCTCCCAAATACAAGACAATCTGAATAAACTTTAAGGAGTGACTCGTTGACGGATAATTTAAGTATCCATAATTTTGCGATGAGTCCTTCCTGATAACAAACAATACCAATGAATAAAACATACAGACAAGGCGCAGTGGGAGCTTTACTTGACATTTATGAAAAGACAATTTTTGATTTAAAAGAAGTCTTTCAAGTTATTCCTGATAATTCACTGACGGTTATCACAGACCCTCACACAACTGACGAAAACTGTAAATCAATCCAGACTATTTTATCGCATGTGGTACATGCGGGGTTTGGTTATGCCACCAGCATTCATAATCTGAAAGGACTTAATATTAAACGACCAGACAAAACTTTTCATTTAACCATGAAGGAATATTCAGAAGACCTGGATAATGTTTTTATTTACACTGAAAATGTATTTAAAGAAATTAAGGATAACGAACTGGAAGAATATGATAATTCAAAAAAGATAAAAACAAACTGGGGGCAATATTATGACATAGAGCAAATAACCGAACATGCCATTGTACATATCCTCCGGCACAAGCGGCAGATTGAAAAATTTATGAATAAGTCTTTAATATAATTATTCATCCCTTTCCGTCTAATTACAATCTTCTACCTGCAAGCTGTTTATTATATTTGAAAAATGAAAAAAATAATTACTCTGCTGCTCATTTTTTTCACCGGCTTTATGGCTAACGCCCAGCAATCCGACAAGAAACTAAAAGGCAAGCATATTTTAATTTTTACAAAAAATGGAAAAGGCTATGTACATGAAAACATACCAGCAAGTATAGCTGCCCTGCAAAAACTGGGTATTGAAAATAATTTTACAACAGACACTACTACTAACTCTGCCTTATTTACTGATGATAACCTGAAAAAATATGATGTCATCATTTTTTCCAATACAAATAATGATGTACTGGATAACGAGCAGGAGAAAGTTGCATTTATGCGGTATATACAGGCAGGCGGTGGTTTTATGGGCATTCATTCTGCATCGGGTACACACAGAAGCTGGAAATGGTTTAAGTTAATGCTTGGCGCAACTTTTCTCAGGCATCCGCCATTTCAATCTTTCAATGTGCATGTGCTGGATAAAAAACATGTAGCAACAAAAAATCTTTTGCCTACCTGGCAAACAAATGACGAGTGTTATTTTTTTAAAGAGTTCAATCCTTCCATAAAAGTATTGTTGGTATCTGATATTTCGGCCATAAAAGAAAATGCCGATATAAAAAATATAACCCCCGATGTTTTTGGCAACCGCTATCCTGCTGCATGGTGCCAGGAATTTGATGGTGGTAAAATATTTTATACCGCTCTTGGTCATAGCCAGGAAGATTATGCTAACCCCACTTATCTTGCTCATATTCTTGAAGGATTAAAATGGGTGACAGATAAAAAGAAACCGGATTATAAAAAAGCGACGGCCATTAGTTCTGCAGTTGATGAGATGAAAACGTTTTGATTGTTTTAATTTTTCTCCTGGACGATGTTATAATTTCAATTCTATAAACCAACATCTTCACACCAGAGTCTTGTCATACCGAGCCGAATATCAGTAACGCCCTGTTAAAATAAATCTAAGCGAAGTATCTCATACACTTTTAAAGTATGAGATACCTCAACTACTTTTTCTTAAAGTAGAATGAGCATTAATTTTACCGTTTCGG
>JANOJO010000458.1:0-4085 GCA_031418795.1 Bacteroidota bacterium
GTCTTATTTATATATAGATGTTGGCGGTGGAAGTACGGAGCTTACTTTTTTTAGTGATGGCAAACTTGTTTATAAAGAATCTTTCAATATTGGAACTATACGCCTGCTGAAAAACCAGGTAAGCGAAGCGCAGTGGGATGAGATGAAAGAATTTATTAAAACAAGAACCCTGGGCTACCACCATGTAACTGCAATTGGAACCGGGGGAAATATCAATAAAATTTTTTCTTTGTCAAAACGAAAAGAAGGTAAACCGCTTAATCTTGATTTGCTTCGTGATTATTTTAAAGAGTTCAGCAATCTTACTGTTGCGCAACGAATGTCGCTGTACAGGTTGCGTGAAGACCGGGCAGATGTAATAGTACCTGCACTGTTAATTTATATAAATGTGATGCGCTGGTCTGAGGCTGACGATATCTTTGTTCCTAAAATTGGATTGGCCGATGGATTAATTCATACACTTTATGAAGAAGTGAAGTTGAAAGAGATTGAAGTTTGATTGTAGAAATTGGGAAAACTGTGATTGGGAAATTATTCCAAAGAAACTCTTATGGAGTAATTAAAGAATTCCTCAGTTTGAACTTTTAAAAAAATAATTAAATAATCAGAGTCTTGTCATGCCGAAACGGTGAATTAAGGACTCATTCAGCCTCAGGAAAAGATAGTTGAGGTATCTCATACAGTCGAATCTTTATGAGATACCTCGCATAGATTCATTTAAATTAAAGAATCATTAATTTCGGCTCGGCATGACAAGACTCTAAAGGTTTGTATAAAGTAATCTTACATGAAAAATAAAACCAGACTTTACGAACCAAAAAAATTATGAGTGTAAATAAAGAAATAAAAAAAGTTACCACAAACACTCTGCAGAAAATGAAAGCTGCTGGCGAAAAGATAAGCATGTTAACGGCGTATGATTTTTCATTTGCAAAAATTTTTGATGGTGCAGGTATTGATATTATTTTAGTTGGCGACTCCGCATCCAACGTAATAGCAGGACATGAAACCACGTTGCCCATCACACTTGATCAAATGATTTATCATGCATCCTCAGTAATCAGGGGAATTAACCGCTGTCTTGTTGTAGTTGATCTTCCGTTTGGCTCTTATCAATCCAATTCTGATATTGCATTAGCATCTGCTGTAAGAATAATGAAAGAAACGGGTGCTCATTCCGTAAAATTGGAAGGTGGTGTAGAAGTTATTGATTCAGTAAAAAAAATTGTATCTGCCGGCATTCCGGTTATGGGGCATCTGGGATTAACACCGCAATCCATATATAAATTTGGCACATATACGGTTCGTGCAAAAGAAAATGATGAAGCCGATAAACTTCGAAGCGATGCAAAACTTTTAGAAAACGCAGGTTGTTTTGGAATTGTATTGGAAAAAATTCCTGCACAGCTTGCCAAAGAAGTTTCAGCAAGTATTTCTATTCCTACTATTGGCATTGGCGCCGGCATGCACTGCGATGGGCAGGTACTTGTGATGCATGATATGCTTGGCATCAATACAGAATTTAAACCAAGATTTCTCCGTCAGTATCTAAATATACATGAACAGGCAACAACTGCAGTACAGAAATATATTGCTGATGTAAAGAATAAAAATTTTCCCAACGAAAACGAACAGTATTGATTTATCTTCTCTGCTCTTTGTTCGTATCTTGCGGCCTCAATTTTATTTTATGCAGGATTTTTTGATAACACTCAAATTGAAACAAAAGAATAATGGTGTTTCATCAGGAATAAATTGGATTAAATCATCTGGCGAAAAAATTGATTCCTTCTCTCCTGTTGATGGTAAACTTATTGGTAGTGTGCTTGCAACAGATAAAGAAAGTTATGAGTTGATTATAAAAAATGCTGAAGCAGCATTTAAACAATGGCGTACAATGCCGGCCCCCCGCCGTGGAGAAATAGTAAGACAAATTGGCGATGCATTAAGAAATTATAAAGAGCCACTTGGCAAACTTGTTTCTTATGAAATGGGAAAAAGTTTACAAGAAGGATATGGCGAAGTACAGGAGATGATTGATATCTGCGATTTTGCTGTAGGGCTTTCACGCCAGCTTTATGGATTGAGTATGCACAGTGAAAGACCCGGTCACCGGATGTATGAGCAATGGCATCCGCTGGGTATTGTTGGAATTATTTCTGCATTTAATTTTCCTGTGGCAGTGTGGAGTTGGAATACGATGCTTGCATTAGTATGTGGCGATGTTTGTGTTTGGAAACCATCAGAGAAAACTCCGCTTTGTGCTGTCGCATGTCAGCATATTATTGCTGAAGTTTTTTCAAAGAATAATATTCCTGAAGGTGTTTGCAATTTAATAGTTGGTGGCCGGGAGGTTGGAGAATGGATGGCAAATGACAATCGCATTCCACTTATATCTGCTACCGGATCTACAAGAATGGGAAAAGCAGTTGGCGCTGCGCTGGGTGCAAGACTTGGCAGAGCCTTGCTTGAATTGGGTGGAAACAATGCCATCATCATTTCAAAAGATGCAGATATTGATATTGCAATAACCGGCGCTTTGTTTGGCGCAGTAGGTACAGCCGGCCAGCGATGCACTACTACAAGAAGATTGATTATTCATGAAGATGTGTATGATAATATAAAAAATAAATTAGTGGCTGCATATAAACAACTCAGCATTGGTAACCCACTTGAAGAAAAAAATCATGCAGGGCCGTTGATTGATAAAGATGCAGTGAAAATGTATGAAGCAGCAATTGAACAATGTAAAAAAGAAGGTGGAAAGTTTATTGTGGAAGGCGGCGTATTGAAAGGCAATGGATACGAAAGTGGTTGTTATGTAAAACCATGTATTGCCGAAGCAAACCCTGAATATAAAATTGTGCAGCATGAAACCTTTGCCCCAATTCTTTATTTATTAAAATATAAAACTACTGAAGAAGCCATTGCTATTCAGAATGGTGTGCCGCAGGGTTTATCTTCTTCTATTATGACCAACAATCTGAGAGAAGCTGAACAATTTCTTTCAGCAGCAGGCAGTGATTGTGGTATTGCCAATGTAAATATCGGCACCAGTGGCGCCGAAATTGGTGGCGCTTTTGGTGGTGAAAAAGAAACCGGCGGCGGCCGTGAAAGCGGCAGCGATGCGTGGAAAAATTATATGCGCCGTCAAACAAATACTATTAACTACAGCGATAATTTGCCCCTGGCACAGGGAATTAAGTTTGATGTTTAAGGCTATCGGTGCCACGGTATTAAACCATGCCACGGTTTAAAACCGTGGCATGATTATTATGACTTCTGCGAAATATTTTCGACCTTTGTACGTTGAATTGATCAATATCTCTGAAAACAAAATCATCCTGATGAAAAAACCATTCTGCTTAATTCTGTCATTTATTTTTTGCTACACTTTTTCCTTTTCACAATTACGCCTGGCACTGGTTGGCGGCGGCCATACTGCCACTGTAAATGAAACAAACGATCTTCCCAACTGGAATGATTTGAAAAATAAATACAGTGCCCGCCCCGGCGCACATTTTGGTTTTATTGCCGATTTGCAATTGGGATTAAAATCAAAATTTTATTTTCAACCCGGAATTGTTTTTCATAACAAAGGCAGAAAATTTGCCAACAGTTACGACACGGCAGTTTTTAATTACTTCAGTATAGATCAAAAACAGTTTATTAATTATGTGGATGCGCCACTGAATTTAGTTTATAAAATTCCTGTAAAAGGAAAAACAAAATTTTTTATTGGCGGCGGCCCTTACCTTTCTTTTATTTACAATGGGCTTGAAAAAACAGAAACTTATTTAAAAACCGGAACTGTAACAACTGATGAAAATACTGATCTGCCTGTTGGCAATTCGGCTGGTAAATACAAAACATTGGATTATGGTGTAAATGCAACAGTGGGTATTGAATTTAGAAAAATTTTTATAGCAGCAAATTTCAGCCGTGGCCTTTCTGATTTTTACCAGGCAAATTATACAGGCAGTTTCAAACACCAGGTTATTGGAGCCACGCTGGGAATATTTCTTGGTAAACCCATTGCACTGGAACCAGAAATAAAAGACAAAGACAAGGATGGCATCACAGAT
>JANOJO010000459.1:0-10629 GCA_031418795.1 Bacteroidota bacterium
AATCATTGAATGCAGATGTGTATGCTGTTTCTGAAATAGTAAGTGAGGCAAGATTGGCAAGTATAGTAAGTCAGATGCCGGGATATGCTTATGCAATCAGCAATTATGGATCACATACCAACACAAGTGTAAATCCTGCAGGCGCTTTAGCAGAAGCTCAAAAACTTGCATTCATTTATAAAACATCTGTATTAAGTAATATCAGCACAACAGCTCTTGTGACAGCCGGAATAAATACGGCTGCCGATATAACTAACCCCGCCTATAATTATTTTGCCAGCGGCAGGTTCCCATATATGTTATCAGCAAATGTTACGTTGAACTGTATTACAAAGAATGTAAAATTTGTTTTAATTCACGGAAAAGCAAACACATCTCCCACTGCCACCTCGTATGACAGAAGAAAAAGAGGAAGCGACACTTTACATTATACTTTGCAGCAGAATTATGCTAATGACAATGTGATTATCCTGGGAGATTATAATGATGATCTTGATTTTACTATTACAGCAGGAATCAATCCGCCGGTTACTTCGTATTCAGCATTTACAAATGATGCGGCAAATTTCTCAGCATTAACATTGCCTTTAAGCCTTGCTGGTAAAAAATCAACAGTAAGCTTTAATGATGTAATTGATCATGTGATAGCATCAAATAACATGTCTCCTTATTATATGCCGGCAACTGCCAGTATTCTTACAGATGTTACCAGTCTTGTTTCAAATTATGCAGGCACCACATCGGATCACTATCCTGTATTCACCCGGTATATTTTTGAAAATAAAATTGCGCCGACTGTAACAAACTGCCCGGTTGTATCGCCGCTTTGTACAAACACGAATAATTCTTTTATTATTCCATTGTTTACCGCAACGGATGATTGTGATGCGGTAAGTTATAGCTATGTAATTACAGGAGCTACCCAAAGAAATGGCAGCACTAATAATGCAAGCGGCTTATTCTACCCCGGCACCAGTACCATCACATGGACAGCAACCGACGATTGGGGAAATTCTGTTTCCTGCCAAACAACAGTCGTTGTAAATGTTTCTCCATCTGTTAGCATTCCTGATGCTTTTGCATTGCCTTCAGGTGTCTTAACAAATACGGTTTATATTGGTTATGTGCCTGCATCTTCTATAACATTAACTGCTGTTGCCAGTGGAGGAACTCCCGGTTATTCTTACAACTGGTCAAGTGGATCAACAGTATCAACCGCTACTGTAAGTCCTGTGGTAACTACAATTTATACAGTAACAATAACAGATGCGAATAGTTGTACGGCTACAGCAAATAAAACAGTTAATGTAATAGATATCCGTGGCGGAAATAAAAATGATAAGGTAAAAATTTGCCATAATTCTAATACAATTGTTGTGGATGGAAATTCAATTGTTGCACACCTGGCACATGGAGATATGTTAGGCACTTGTATTGTTCCTTCAAATGCCATTACAAGTAAAACACAAAAAACAGAATCAACTCCGGCAGTTCAACTGGCTGTAGCCGCAATGCCCAATCCAACATCAAACAGATTTATCATTAATATTCAGTCAGCAAATACAACAGAAAAAATAAACTTGCGTGTAATTGATGTTTTTGGCAGAACGGTGCAGCAAAAAACAAATCTTCAGTCCAATCAAACAATCACCATTGGAGATAAATACCGTTCAGGAATTTATTTTGCCGAAATCATCCAGGGCAATGAAAGAAAACTGCTGAAGCTTATTAAGCTCTGAATTCAAAAAACAATTCTTACAAAAGCGTCTCACAATGAGGCGCTTTTTTTTGCCCAAAAAAAATGCTTAAAAACCAACTGCTTAAATTTGAATTTGTAAGGAAACATTTCTGCAAAAAATTTGTTTCCCCCACCCTTCAGGTTTCAGTCTCATTCCCCTACCTTTGCGACCCCAAATCTGTTTTCGTCAGATTCTTTCCCCGACTTTGTCGGGGGATGTCCAATGGGCAAACCGATTTATTAACTTGTCCTCCGAAGCTTTAGCGAAGGAGGGCTTAAAAAACAAACAGGGTAATGAACAATTACGAATTGATGGTGATTTTTACCCCGGTACTGAGCGACGAAGAATTTAAAGCCGCCCAGAAAAAGTATGCTTCACTGGTACAATCAGTATCGGGTGAATTGATACATGAAAATCCGTGGGGACTAAAATCACTGGCGTATCCTATTCAGAAAAAGACCACCGGGCTTTACTGGGTAATGGAATTTACTGCGCCATCCGACTTTAACGAGAAGATGAAAATTCAACTTCTCCGTGACGAATCAGTGCTACGTCACATGGTAACAAAACTCGATAAATACGCCGTCGTGTACAACACAAAAAAGAAAAGTGGCGTAAAAACAGGAACCGAAAAAACAGTGGAGGCTTAAAACTATGGCAAAGCCAAATGAAATAAAATACCTGACAGCCATCAAAAGCGATAAACGAATAAAAAAGTTTTGTCGTTTTAAAAAGTATGGCATCCGCTACATTGATTATAAAGATGTAGAGTTTCTGAAAAAATTTTTAAACGAACAGGGCAAACTTCTTCCCCGCCGCTTGTCTGGTAATTCTTTGAAGTACCAGCGCAAAGTAAGTGATGCAGTGAAGAAAGCCAGGCAAATGGCTTTGTTGCCTTATGTAACTGATTTATTAAAATAAGCCAGGAGTTTTGAGCCGTGAGCCACGAGCCTTTTCTCGCAGCCCGCTGCTAAATTCTCACAGCTAAAAATATTTTTATGGAAGTAATATTAATTCAGGATGTTGATACCCTTGGTGGCGTAAACGAACTTATAAAAGTAAAAAACGGCTATGCCCGCAATTATCTTATTCCCCGCAAACTGGCTGTAGAAGCAAGCCCGGGTAACAGAAAGCAGATGGAAGAAAAAGCAAAACATCTGAAAAAGAAAGAAGATAAAATGCTTGCTGAAATCAACAGTGTAATTGCCAGGCTCAGCGAAACTCCATTGAAGATTTCTGCAAAAACAGGAACCAGTGGCAAAATTTTCGGAAGTGTAACTTCTTTACAAATCAGCCGTGCCATCCGCGACCAGAGAGGATATGATATAGACCGCAAGAGGATTTCAATTACTGATGAAGTAAAAGAAATTGGCAGCTACAAAGCTCATATTGATTTTGGAAATGGTAAATCAACAGATCTTGATTTTGAAGTTGTTGGCGAATAATATTTTTTATAAACAGAATTGAAAGCCTCTCTTAAAAAGGAGGTTTTTTATTGCAATAACCCGGATTCAATCCTCTGATTTCTACTTTTTCTCTGGCAAATAACCCGGCTTAAAAAGAAATTGACAATTTTATCAACCAAATCCCGTTATTTTGTGCGGTATTCGGTGCTCTTTACAGTTTCACAAGTCTCTGAACGTTTCGAAATTTGCTAAATGTTCATGGTTACTGTTTACTGTTGACACTTATTTGTTTTTTTAAAATCTCTCAAACAATGAACATTTACGCAGGAAATCTCAGCTGGAACCTGAAAGATCAGGATCTGCAAAACCTTTTTGCCACACATGGCGAAGTATCATCAGCAAAAATCGTTAATGACAAATTCACAGGCCGCAGCAAAGGCTTTGGTTTTGTGGAAATGCCAAACGATGAGCAAGCTAACGCAGCTATTGCCGCATTAAACAACACAGAAGTTGATGGCCGTAGCATCGTAGTAAACGAAAGTCGTCCTAAACAAGAAGGCGGCCCAGGCGGCGGCGGTGGTGGCTTCAAAAAACGCAGCTTCGGCAGCGGTGGTGGCGGTGGCGGCTTTAAAAAAGGCGGCTACAACAAAGGCGGCAGCGGCGGAAGCAGCGGCGGCGGTGGTGGTTATCGCGACCGCGGCGGCTACAACAGCGACTATTAATTCTAATAATATTCACTGCATTATTAAAGTCTGGTTATTTATAGCCGGACTTTTTTTATTTTCATTCTAAATATGAAATCAACCATAACATTTTCTCCGGTAATCGCCGGCTGCATGAGTTGGGGGCAGTGGGGTAAAAAATTTACAACACAGCAATACCTGCAACAAATAGAAGATTGTTTAGAAAATAAAATTACAACCTTTGATCATGCTGACATTTATGGCGATTACACAGTTGAAGAAGAATTTGGAAAAGCTTTAAAAGAAAAATTTTCTTTACGAAGCCAAATGCAACTCATCACAAAATGCGGCATCAGGCGATTGACACCCAAGAGACCTGAAAATAAAATTCATTCATACGATACCAGCAAAGAATATATAATTAATGCTGCTGAAAAATCTCTTAAAAATTTTAATACAGATTTTATTGATGTGTTGCTGATTCACCGGCCCGACCCACTGATGCACCCGCATGAAATAGCCGAAGCATTTGTTCAATTAAAACAACAGGGAAAAGTTTTGCATTTTGGTGTTTCCAATTTTACACCCCCGCAGATGGACATGATGATGACTGCATTTGAAATAGAACTTAACCAACTTGAAATTTCTGTAATCAAACTGGATCCATTTCATGATGGCTCACTCGATAAATGTATTCAGCATAAAATACGACCAATGGCCTGGGGACCACTTGGCAGTGGAAAACTGCATATTGAAAATGATGAAAATGAAATACGGAATAGACGAATTTTGGCAGTAGCAAAAATTCTTGCCGAAAAATACATGGCTACTGAAGAACAAATATTGCTTGCCTTTTTATTCAAACATCCATCAGGAATAATACCGGTGATGGGAACTACAAAAATTGAAAGATTAAAATCAGCATACAATGCTGCCTGTATAATTTTGGAACGGGAAGAATGGTTTCTGCTCTGGCGGGCAAGTAAAGGACATGAAGTGCCGTAAACCCCAAACCCCTAAAGGGGCTTTATAAAAAAACATGTATGAGAAAAAAAATCTGCTTAATTATTACATCATTTAGTTTGTTTATTTTTTCATGTAAGCAAAAAGAGTCTGCTGATAAAATTTTTATCAACGCTAAAATCTGGACTGGTGATTCTGCACAACCCTGGGCTGAGGCAATTGCCATAAAAGAAAATAAAATAATTTTTACGGGAAAAGATTTTCAGCCCTTCAAAAATGATAAAACTGAAATAATTGATCTTGGCGGCAAAATGATAGTATCCGGTTTTATTGATAATCATACACATTTTTTATCAGGAGGATATAACCTCAGCGGAGTAGATTTGAGAAAAGCAAAAACACAACAGGAATTTATTTCAATTCTGAGTGATTTTTGTAAACAATACAAAGATGACCGCTGGATACTCGGCGGCGATTGGGATCATGAAGCCTGGGGAGGCGAGTTACCAACCCGCAATTGGATTGATTCTGTAACAGGCAATCACCCGGTTTTTTTAAGCAGGTATGATGGTCACATGGCATTGGCAAATACAAAAGCATTGGAGCTTGCCGGATTAAATAAAAATTCTAAAACTCCTGCTGGTGGCGAAATGAAAAAAGACTCTCATGGTGAAATAACCGGAGTGATGAAAGATGAAGCAATGGGTTTGGTAAATAAAATAATTCAAGATCCATCAGAAAAACAATTGGATGAATATTTAATGGCTGCCATGAATCATGCTTTTAAGAATGGAGTAACACAGGTGCATGATGTGGGCAGTTACGGCGGATGGCTTGACCTCGCAACTTACCGGAGAAATTATGAAAATAAAAAATTGGATCTGCGCATTTATTCTTTTGTTGCTTTAAGTACATGGAAAAAACTTGATTCGTTTTGCAAGAAAGAAGGCAAGGGTGATGACATGTTGCGCTGGGGAGCATTGAAAGGATTTACTGATGGATCACTGGGATCAACTACAGCATGGTTCTATCAACCATACCTGGATGATCCAAAAACTTCCGGTTTCAATGTTACTGATACTACTGATCTGCGTAAATGGATTTTAGCTGGTGATTCTGCGGGCCTGCATATTGCTATACATGCAATTGGCGACCGTGCCAATGATTTTGTCTTAAATGTTTTTGAAGAAGCAGAAAAGAAAACTCACGTTGATCATCGTTTCCGGATTGAGCATGCACAGCATTTATCACTGGCAGCCATACCAAGATTTGCCCAATTGAATGTAATTCCTTCCATGCAGCCCTATCATGCTATTGATGATGGTCGCTGGGCTTATAAAAGATTAGATAACGCAAGGCTGAAAAGAACTTATGCTTTTAAAAGTTTATTGAATGTAAAAGCAAATCTCACTTTTGGTTCCGACTGGACCGTAGCTCCACTTACGCCACTTGAAGGAATTTATGCAGCCGTCACAAGAAGAACGCTTGATGATAAAAATCCAGGTGGCTGGTATGCTGAGCAAAAAATTTCTGTTGAACAAGCATTAAAATGTTACACGGCAAATAATGCATTCGCAGGTTTCCAGGAAAACAAACTTGGTATTATAAAAAAAGGGATGCTCGCAGATTTTGTTGTACTCAGTGAAAATCTTTTTGAAATTTCTCCTGAAAAAATAAAGGATGTAAAAGTGGTGAGAACAATTGTAAATGGAAAACAGGTGTACATAAGCCCCCTTTAGGGGCCTGCCAGCCGGTAGGCAGGGTTTGGGGGTTAATAGCGGAACAAATATTTACCCGGCAAAATTTCAATTTCTAATCTGTTCGCTTCATAATATTCGCCATCAAGATGTGCCTGAATGAGTGTATCACTTGAAATAATAAGTGTATCAGTTAGGTAATGTTTGATAAATGAAAGATGCAAATGCTTACCTTTTTCAATAACCGGTAACCAGCGAAGGCGAAGAAAGGGATTAAGCTTATCCACCACCACCACATCAAGTAATCCATCATCAATGACAGCACCGGGTGCAATATGAAATCCGCCGCCGGCACGATTACCATTCATTACACTGATAAGCATGCAGGTTTTATTTTCAGGAAAAGGCATTTTCCCGAGAGTTATTTTATATTTTTTTGATCTGTAAAAAAATATTTTACGCAAAATAGCAAGCATGAAAGAAGTTTTCCCTGCTCTTTTCTTTTTCCCTGTAAGGCTTTTAGCAACGGCGCCTTCAAAACCAATGCCCACACCATTGATGAAATATTTATTATTACACTTGCCTCCGTCTATTGCTTTGGGTTCTGCATGTAATGCTGTTTCTAATTGTTCTTCAAAATCTTTTTTGCCATATAAAACTGAGTGTACATCATTACCTGTACCACCCTTGAAAATAACCAGGGGTAATGAAATATGAGGATACTGGTTAAAAAAATAATTCAACGAGCCATCACCACCAGAAATAAAAACATCAGTAAAGTCATTAAAATTATCCGGCCAGTTTTCCTTAAATATTTCGTATGATATATTTCTTTGTAATAACACATCTCCAATTTTTTCTGCAAGCGTTACACCCCTCCCCGACCCCGCAAGTGAATTGGTAACAATGGCAATATTTTTTTGAATACTCATTCGCTGATTAAAGATGAATTATTAAAATCATATTGTCAAAAATTCAGTTTGTTTTACATTCACCTGCAACAGCTTTGTTGTTGGCTACCTGATTAAAAACTCCTAACTTCCACAATTGCCTGGCTACAGGCAGGTTTAATTTTTTTTATTATGAAAATACTAGAAATAAAAGTGCTGAAAGGCCCCAACTACTGGAGTGTACGCCGTACCAAACTGATTCAGATGAAACTTGATTTGGAAGAACTGGAACAAAACCCTACAAACAAAATCCCCGGTTTTCGGGAGCGGTTAGAAAAACTTTTTCCAACGATGATTGAACACCGCTGCAGCGAAGCAGTACTTGGTGGATTTTTTAAAAGAGTGGATGAAGGCACCTGGATGGGACATGTGATTGAACATATTGCTTTGGAATTACAAACAATTTCCGGAATGGATACAGGATTTGGAAGAACTAGAACACCTGAAGGTGAAAAAGAAGGTGTGTATTATGTAGTGTTCAGTTATATGGAAGAAGATGCAGGTGTGTATGCAGCAAAAGCATCGGTAAGAATTGCGCAGGCATTGGTGGATGGTACGGATTATAATTTGGCAGAAGACATTCAGCAGTTGCGGGTGATAAGAGAAGACACAAGACTCGGTCCTTCTACCGGTTGCATTGTGGAAGAAGCAGCTAAAAGAAATATTCCTTACATCAGATTGAATAAACAAAGTTTGGTTCAGTTGGGTTATGGCGTAAATCAAAAAAGAATCCGTGCAACGATTGCATCCACTACTTCTAATATTGCTGTTGATATTGCCTGCGATAAAGAAGAAACAAAACTATTGCTGGAAGCCGCAGAAATTCCTGTTCCGAAAGGAACCGTGATTCGCACTGAAGAAGGTTTGACAGAAGCAATCGAAAAATTTAAATATCCATTGGTGATAAAGCCCATAGATGGTAATCATGGAAAAGGAAACACTACCAATATTACTACTTATGAACAGGCAGTAAAAGCATTTGCTGCAGCAAAAGAATATGGAAGAAATGTGATTATAGAAAAATTTATTACCGGCTATGATTTCCGTTGCCTTGTTATTAATTATAAATTTATCTGCGCAGCGCTGCGTACACCAGCAAGTGTTGTTGGCGATGGAAAAAATAATATTCAATGGCTGATTGATGAAACCAATAAGGATCCACGCCGCGGTTATGGTCATGAAAAAGTTTTAACTCAAATAACCATGGATCAGTTTACTCAAAAAATGTTAGACGATGTTGGTTATACTTTAGAAACTATTCCTAAGAAAGATGAGAGAGTGATGCTGAAACCAACAGCCAATCTTTCTACAGGAGGTACGTCAACTGATGTAACAGATGAAGTGCATCCTGCAAATGTGTTCATGTTTGAACGCATTGCAAAAATTATCGGACTTGATATTTGCGGTATAGATATAATGGCAAATGATTTAAGAAACCCTGTTTCTGAAATTGGTGGCGCCATATTAGAAGTAAATGCTGCGCCGGGTTTCCGCATGCACATCGAACCATCAGAAGGTTTACCAAGAAATGTGGCCGAGCCGGTAGTTGATATGCTTTTTCCCAAAGGAAGTGCGGGAAGAATTCCAATTATAGCTATTACCGGCACTAATGGAAAAACAACAACTACAAGATTGACTGCACATATTGCAAAGTGTGCAGGTAAAAAAGTTGGTTATACTACCAGTGATGGAGTTTATATACAAAACCAAATGATGATGAAAGGTGATTGCACCGGGCCAATATCATCTGCATTTGTTTTAAAAGACCCGACTGTTGATTTTGCTGTATTGGAATGTGCAAGAGGTGGAATATTGAAAGCGGGTCTTGCATTTCAAAATTGTGAAGTGGCAGTTGTAACAAATGTAGCTGCTGATCACATAGGCCTGGGTGGTATTCATACATTAGATGCAATGGCCAAAGTAAAAGCTGTTGTTCCTGAAACAACATTTCCTCATGGTTATGCAGTATTAAATGCCGATGATGATTTGGTATATAAAATGAAAGATGAATTGAAATGTAATATTGCTTTGTTTAGTATGGATGAAAATAATGCACGTATAAAAGTACATGCAGCAGGAAATGGGTTATCCTGTGTATTTGAAAATGGATTTGTAACAATCATGAAAGGTAGCTGGAAGATTAGAGTATTAGATGTGAAAAAAATACCATTGACTTATGAAGGAAAGGCTGTACATAATATTAATAATTGTTTACCTGCTGTACTTGCTTCTTATCTTTTCCGCGATATAACGATTGAAGATATAAGAACAGGATTGCAAACATTTATACCCAGTGAAAGTTTAACACCGGGAAGATTAAATTTTTTCCATTTTAAAAATTTTACCATGCTGGCCGATTTTGCACATAATCCGCATGGATTAAAATTGCTTTGTGATTTTGTAAGTAAGCTCGATTACCCAACCCGCATCGGCGTTATCAGCGGCACCGGCGACAGAAGAGATGAAGACATCCGTGAGTTAGGAGAAATTTCTGCACAGTATTTTGATGAAATTATTATTCGTTGCGATAAAAATTTAAGAGGAAGAACGGCTGATGAAATAATTGGATTGTTGAAAGAAGGAATTGAAAGAGTAAATCCAAACATACCTGTTGTTACCATACCAGATGAAGACCAGGCATTAGATTATATTTATGAAAATCCAAAGCAAGGAGCTTTATATACAATCATGTGTGATGTGGTGGCGAGGGCATTGGATAAAATACGGGAGCTGAAAGAAAGAGAAGAAAGAGAAGGGAAGCCTTTAGCTGTTAGCCATTAACTTTCAGTTCTACTATTCAGAAAAGAAATAAAACTTAATTCGAAACATAAGCTTTCAACTAAAAGCAACAGCTAAACCAACTCAATGACCCGCCAAAAAATCGTTCTCTGCTTTACTGTTTTCATTGATATGGTATGCTTCAGCATGTTGTTTCCAGTACTTCCTTATTTTGTAATAGAAAACTCAAAGCTCAACTGGACAGGCAATTTCTTTCATCAGATCCCTCATCAGTTACGACATTCGAATAAGGTAGATTCAATAACTAGTCAAAATCAGTTGAATCGTTTGTTTTATGATAAATATGGAAAGCCATACTCGATTAGTAAAATTGAAGTGCTGTACTTTAGAAAAATTATTCAACTTAGTCGTACTTACCACTTAACGGTGATTCTGGTGAATCCACCACTTCA
>JANOJO010000460.1:0-3356 GCA_031418795.1 Bacteroidota bacterium
CTTGTATGGTTAATTTCTTAATGAAGATTCAAGTTGCCTGATAATTGAAGTGAAATTCGAATGGGCATTATTATTTAACAGAATAATTGTTTTCTTTCTCCCGATATACCGAAGTATCTGTGTTCTGTAACCGGGATTATCGCCTGTATGCAATACAATTTTTCCCAATATTGAATCTGTTCTAAGCGTCCAACCAAAACCATAATTGGAAAAATTGCCATCATTTAATTTCATGGGATTAAATGCTTCCTGCAAAGTTGATTGCTTCAAAAGTTTGTTTGTATATAAAGCCTGATCCCATTTTAATAAATCAGCAGCAGTGGAACTGATACGCCCCGGCCCTTTACGATTGCCCAGCCAGATAGTATAATCAGAAGATGGAAATGAATCTGCACGAACATACTTATTTCTTTCAGCAATGTAAATATGACCGATAGCAAAATTTGTTGTTGCTTTCTTTTCTTCCAATGTTCTGATGTCCGTGATTTTCATTTTCAATTTTTTAAAAATCCACTTGCGGCACATTTCTATAAAATCTTTACCGCTTGCTTTTTCTGCCACACTGGCCAATAGCAGGTAGCCGGTATTACTGTATTCATATTTTGTACCGGGTTCAAAATTTTTAGGCGGTGCATATTTATTTAAGTAGGCAATACAATCGGCATTGCCTGCTACTTTGGTTTTATCCCAATACTTATCCATAATATCCTGGTAATCGGGCAATCCGCTTGTGTGAGTAAGCAAATGGCGGATGGTAATTCCTTTATAAGGTATGTCAACATATTTCTCTGCTAAATCATCATAATTCAGTTTCCCTTTTTCTTTCAGCATTATTATTATCATTGCAGTAAACTGTTTGGAAACAGATGCCAGTTCAAAAATGTCTGAGGTTTGTAAAGAAGTTTGATTGGCAAATTCACGGTAGCCAAATGCTTTGTGATAGACTGGCTTTCCATTCTCAGCTACAAGCACAACACCGCTAAAATTTTTTTGCGCTTCAAATAAACTATCAAGCTGCTGTTGCTGGCCGGAGACAGAGACAGAAAAAAATAAAAGGCAGAAAAGAAAACTTCTCATACTGTATTTACTTTGAAGCTGATTTCATTTTTGAATAAAGCAGGTGAAGCACTCTGCTGGAATTGACTTCAAATCCTGTAACTACTCCTTTCTTATCTCGCAGGAATTTTAAATTACTCATCCACCAGTTGTCGCAACTAAACTGGTCCGGAGCAACATGTGTTAATTTTACATCAGTAAATTTTCGATGTTGCAGAATCAGCTCACCATTTTTTACTGTTACAGTATAAGCAGCCTCTGTTTCTTCATTATAAAAGGTTCCGGTATACCCCGCCATTTCTTCTTTCTTTAATTCAATTGCCTGCTGCCGAAAAAATTCGTTGGACCCGTTAGGATTTTCAATAACAATCTTAGCAACTGAATCATTTAATGTTGAAGTTGCAATCTGTATTATTGCCCCACTGGCCAATTGATATTTATTATTTTCTTTTATTTCAGGCTTCCATTCAGTACCACCGGTAGTTTGTCCTGTTGGACGACTCATCAGTTTACCATTATCCCAGAAAAGATTAAGAACTGCTCCGCGGGGAGATACATATCTGCCTTTCCACTTTTTTAAAGAATTACTGTCTGCAAATACTGATAGATTAACGGGTTTTATTTCCTTTAAGGGCAATAATAAATCTGCAGTTTGCATTGCCAAGCCATTGGGATTAGAGTTGGAAAAATTGCTAAAAACAATAATCCCCAGTTGTTGTTCGGGAAAACGGCAGGCATATGTACGGTATCCCGCATCAGAACCACCATGCCCGATTCTTTTCCATCCTTTATACTCATCAATGCTGATTGCAAAAGCATAGGTAATTTTTTTCCCGCTATTCAGTATTCCGGCAGCATACATTTTTTCTAAAAGCTCCTTGCCGCCAACTTTACCCTTTTCATAATTCATTACCCATTTTGCTTCATCTTCCACAGTTGTAAATAGACTGGTTGCACCAACAGTTGAATAGCTCAACACGCTATGCTGGTATTCCCTTATTCCTTTTGGTGAATAAGAATAAGTACGGTTAGGAACTATTTCGCGGTAGTTATCATGAAAATGTGTACTGCTCATCTCAAGTGGCTTGAAAATATATTTATCGGTGTATTCACGAAGAGACAAACCACTTGCTTTCTTAACTATCTCTGCCATTAACGTATAACCGGTATTGCAATAAAGATGTTCTTCCCCAGGTTCAAAGTTTAATCCCTTTTGTTTTGATATAAGTTTAATAATATGTTCCTGTGTTATCACATCATCCAGTTGCCAGCCGGCATTGGCCAGCAGTTGCCACTGATCTCTTAACCCGCTTGTGTGATGAATCAGATGACTGATTGTTATCTTCTTTCCAAAATCAGGAACATAATCAAGATACTTTCTTATATCATCGTCAATAGATAATTTTCCCTGTTGCTCCAGCAGCAACATACAAAAGGCAACATACTGTTTTGATTCAGATGCAATATGAAATACAGAAGAACTTGTTACAGGAACATTATACTCCAGGTTTGACATGCCATATCCTTTTTTAAAAACCACTTCCCCGTTTTTTATAATTGCAACGGCGCAACCAGGTGTAGTGGTAGTATAGCGGCTAAACAGGCTATCCACTTTACGAATAATAGAATCAGGTAATGATTGGCCAATTAACTGTAGAGGGAAAAGGAGAAAAACAAAAACTTTTCTCATATGATTAAAAATAAAATTCTGATTATTTTTCCTTCACTGCTTCCCATACATCTTTTTTCTTATCCCATGTAAGGCCGCTGTACGAAAGATTTACTGAGCCATCGTTTTGTATGGTAAATATATATTTTGCTTCCCATCCGTAATACTCAAACGTATTGTTGCCAGTATATTCTAATGGGTAACCACCATTTATACTTTCTGCATCTTTAATCCAGAACATTCCATCTTTTTTATACAATTCTTCGTTCTTCTTATTATCTGTTCTTGTGTAAGTGCCGGCCAACCTGTCTATCACTGCTGCATCAGCAGGCAGTTTTTCCATCATAGTAACATTGAACCAAACTAATTTACCACCTTCATCATCATTTTTTATATCCAGTATTCTTCTTTTTGCCGCAGGCGATGAAGCCGAAGGGTCAGTAGAAATATTTTTATCGCCTGTAAAATATAACTGTGTAATTAAATTCTGATAACCCGCTGCTGAAATCATCATATGAAAATGTGCGGGGCGAACAGTACCACCACCCACATCATACGGCACGGGCAATATTGTTTTGAAAATGTAATTGCCTTTATCATCACAATAAGTTTTTGCACGGTATTTAAAATC
>JANOJO010000461.1:0-3341 GCA_031418795.1 Bacteroidota bacterium
TTATGGCGCTGCTTACCGGGGTTCAAAACAATTTGCCCAACAGGAAGTAAAGACAGCAAACGCAACAGGCTTTGGCGCTGCTACCGATGATTATATGGATCGGGGCATTGATCTTAATGAACATCTTATTAAAAACAAACCGGCTACTTATTTTTTTCGCATGAAAGGCGATGCGATGAAGGATGCGGGAGTTTTTGATGGAGATGTACTGATAGTTGATCGTTCATTGAAACTTACGAATGGAAAAATTATTGTTGCTGTATTAAATGGTGAATTGATTGTGCGGCGGTTTCATAAAAATTTTTCTTCGGCATTTTTAATACCGGAGAACAACCGCTACAAATCAATTAACCTCGCAGAGTTTACCGATTTTGTTTTGTGGGGTGTGGTTACTTATGTTATTCATCCGGTATGAAATGAAATTCTATCAGACCATTTTAAAATAAACATGACTGATGAAAGCGATAGTTGACTGTAATAGTTTTTACTGTTCCTGCGAGCGGCTCTTCCGGCCCGATTTGGAAACAAAGCCCGTTGTTGTGCTCAGCAATAATGATGGTTGTATTATTTCCCGTACCGATGAAGCTAAAAAATTGGGCGTTGGTATGGCAGCACCATATTATCAAAACAAAGAAATTATTACCAAACATAAAGTGGCTGTTTTTAGCAGCAACTATAATTTGTATGGCGACTTAAGTATGCGGGTAATGGATACATTGAAATATTTAGTTGGCGAAAATAAAGTGGAAGTCTATTCGGTTGATGAAGCTTTTTTGGATATGGATATGATTGCAGAAAATAAATTAGAGAAAGCTGCATGTGAAATAAAATACACGGTGGAAGAATGGACGGGTATTAAAGTATCAGTCGGCGTGGCGCCAAATAAACTGCTATCGAAGGTGGCGAATAAACTTTCTAAAAAAAATAAAGAAGGAACAAAGGGGGTACTCATATTGGAAACAATAGAAAAAATAAAAGAAGCGCTGGAGAAAACAATGGTAGATGATATATGGGGTGTTGGCCGGCAGTATGCAGTCAAACTTCATCAGCTTGGTATAAATAATGGGTGGCAGTTGAGAAGTATGCCGGAAGAATGGGCAAGAAAAAATTTGGGTGGCGTGGTTGGCGTTCGTTTGATAAAAGAATTGAATGGCATACCCTGTATACCGATGAAAGACCCATTGGAAATAAAAAAAATGATTGCTACTACAAGAATGTTTGGCAAACCTGTATTTGAATTGACTGATTTGAGAGAAGCAGTTGCAACTTATGCATCGAGAGCGGCGGAAAAACTGAGAAGACAATATTGCGCTGCCGGATTTATAGATGTGTTTGTGGTAACCAATGGTTATACAAATGAAAAGTATGAATACAACCCGCAAACAAGACATAAACATTTTGTATTGTCAAAAGCTACATCCGATACGCATGAATTAATTCGCTGTGCCATGCCACTTGTTGAAAAATTATTTCAACCGGGATTTAAATATTTAAAAGCAGGAATTATTCTGGGGGCCATAGTACCTGCAAATTCTCTGCAGGGGAATTTATTTTTAACTAATAATGAAAGCAATCAGCGACAACTGATGAATGTGATTGACAATATCAATTTCAGTCAGCGGGATGATGTGGTGAAATATGTGGCATCAGGGCTGAACCGAAACTGGAAAATGCGGCAGGAACTGCGCAGCAAACGGTTTACCACAAGATGGGATGAACTGTATGAAATAAAATAATACATCAACTCCCCTCTCTTTTGGAGAGGGGCTGGGGGTGAGGTAAAACTATGTACAATCCTTATTCATTATTTACTCCGCAACTATTGGATGCAATGACTAAGCAGCCAATGTATTTTGTGCGTCAATATTATGAACGGGGAATAGCGGTACATGATAATGAAATAAAACCATTTTTATTTACACACTACACCCATCACGATGCAGATAGGGAAAGAGCCGTCAGACATATAAGATTGTTGTGGATGGATAAATACCGTTTTCTTTATGACAGTACCAATAAAGAGCATTTAGAAAAATTAAAGCAGGCAGCATCGCAGCCTTATGGTTTCAGAATTTATATAAACCTGCTGCCCAAAAAATGGAAAGCAAATGATGCATTAAAGATGAAAATAAATTCTTACAGGATTCATAAACTGCCCTGGTGGAAATATTCGCCTGCTGATAAACTGAATGTAACACTTCAGGAAAGATACGGGCAACTCTATATTGCTTTGTTATGGAAAGGACAGCAGACTGAAGTACATTTGGATGAAATAGAAAAATTTTCTGATGTGCTACGACATGAGCTTTTTCAGCAACATTAAATTGATTGCTGATTTTCTTAAAATCAACTTTGATAATACCATTCAGTTTGAACCCACTTACCATAAAGTGGCGCAGGCTTTTAATAAGTGGCCTGTAGTAATAAATGATGATGGCTTAAAAATAAAATTGTTTGAATGGGGTGTAATAGCCGACTACATGAATACTCCTGAAAAAATAAAAGAGTACCGTACCAGTATGGCAAATGCACGAAGCGAAAAAATAATTGATGATAAAAGATCGGTGTGGCATAGAATAAGAAATCAACGGTGCCTGGTATTTACAACAGGATTTTTTGAACACCATGAAGCAGGCTTTAAAAAGAAAGTGCCTTATTTTATAAAAGTAAAAGGGCAGCCTGTATTTTGTTTTGCAGGTTTGTATAATTATTCACCAATACCTGAACTAGAAACTGGCGAAGTTACCGGTACTTTTTCCATCATTACACGACCAGCAAATACTTTGATGGCAAATATTCATAATGGAGGTGCAAACAGTAACCGGATGCCGCTGATACTTACAAAAGTGCTGGCAGAAAAATGGTTAATTGAAAAATTGCAGGATGAGGAAATAAATGAAATAATTCATTATGAATTTCCTGCTGATGAGATGGAGGCATGGCCGGTAAATACCATCCGTACAAGAAAAGCAGATGATGAAAATGTGATTAAGGAAATGAAGTATGAAAATTTTCCTGGATTATAGAATTAGAAACTGAACTGCCTTACTGGTACTTCCTCATCAAATCAAACAAAATCTTTTTATCAGCTTCATTAATCACATTGATTGTATCCTGCGGCACAAAATGAATTTTATAAGATTGAATGGCTATTTCCGGCTTTGAAATATTATAACCAATAATCCGCAACGCCTGCACTGCATTAAAATCAACCGGTACATTCACACTGGTGGTATCATACCAGTAACCAAATCCTTTTTCAGCTAATGTTTTCCAGGAAAACAAACGGCTGGGATCTACTTTTCTACCCGGCGCCACATCAGCATGACCAATAAAATTTG
>JANOJO010000462.1:0-2918 GCA_031418795.1 Bacteroidota bacterium
ATGCAGAAAAAACAGATGGCGACCTGGCACATACCCAATCTTTAAAAACTGAAATTGAAAGAAGCCTTAGTGCTCTTACAGAAAGGCAGAAAGAAGTAATCTGTTTCTTTTTCGGAATAGGTGTTGACCATCCGATGAGCCTTGAAGATATTGGTGAAAGATACAGCCTGACCCGTGAAAGGGTAAGACAGATAAAAGACAAAGCTCTTACTAAATTAAAAACACATACCCGTTGCGATATGTTGAGAACATATCTTGGCGTATAATTCTTAAAACTCAAAAAAGTATAAACTTGGAATAATTTCTACACATCACTGATTAAAGGACTAAATAGATTTCACAGATTTAAATACATACTTCGCTTTATATTTGCAGACCTTATTATTATGTAACCTTTTAGGTTACATTTTTTTTATGGCTGTACAAGATTTAAAATATTATGAATTAACTGAAAAAATCATTGGCTGTGCAATGAAAGTGCATCGTTATTTCGGGCCAGGTTTTCCTGAAATAGTTTATGCAAAAGCATTGATGATTGAATTTGATAAGTTATTATTAAAATATGTACACGAATTTGAAAAAGATATTTATTATGAAGACAGGTATATTGCCAAAAGAAGATTGGACTTATTTGTTGAAGGCAAAGTATTAGTTGAACTAAAAGCAATTTCTCAAACAGATGATGGAGATGTTAATCAAATAATAAATTATCTGAGAGTTTTTAAAATTGAAGTAGGTCTGCTTTTAAACTTCGGTGCAAAAAGCCTTTACTATAAAAGATTTGTGAACTAATATAATCCATGAAATCCTTTCTATTAATCCTCAAATCCGTGATATATGTTTAGCTCACTTCAGGAAAAATTAGATAGTGCTTTTAAAAATATTAAAGGACAGGGAAGAATTACAGAACTGAATATTGCAGCCACGCTGAAAGACATCCGCCGCGCACTGGTAGATGCGGACGTGAATTATAAAATTGCCAAAGAATTTACTGACAGGGTAAAAGAAAAAGCTATTGGTGAAAAAGTAATCAATGCCATCAGCCCCGGACAGTTGATGGTGAAAATTGTAAAAGATGAACTGACAGACTTGATGGGCGGGCAGGAATCCAGTTTCAATGCAAAAGGAAATCCAGCCGTTATTTTAATCGCCGGTTTACAGGGTTCGGGTAAAACAACTTTCAGTGCCAAGCTTGCTAATTTTCTTAAAACAAAAAAAGGCCTCTCTCCACTTTTAGTTGCTGCTGATATTTATCGCCCGGCTGCCATGGAGCAGTTGAGAATACTTGGTGAGCAGATTGGTGTGGATGTTTATATTGAACAAGAAACTAAAGATGCAGTAACTATTGTTGAAAATGCTATTAAAGAAGCAAGAAGTAAAAATAAAAATGTTGTCATCATTGATACTGCCGGCCGCTTAGCTATTGATGAAGTGATGATGACCGAAGTAGCTAACATTAAAAATGCTGTGAAGCCACAGGAAATTTTATTTGTAGTGGATAGTATGACCGGCCAGGATGCAGTAAACACTGCAAAATCTTTTAATGACCGGCTTGATTTTTCCGGCGTTGTTCTTACAAAAATGGATGGCGACACAAGGGGTGGCGCTGCACTTTCTATTAAATACACGGTTACAAAACCAATCAAGTTTACCAGCAGTGGTGAAAAGATGGATACGCTGGATGTATTTTATCCTGAAAGAATGGCCCAGCGGATACTGGGCATGGGTGATATTACGACGTTGGTGGAAAAAGCTCAGGAACAATTTGATGAAGTACAGACAAAAAAATTAGAAGCCAAGATTCGTAAAAACAAATTTGACTTTGCCGATTTCAAAATGCAGTTGGAGCAGATGAAGAAAATGGGAAACATGAAAGACCTGCTGGGCATGATACCCGGGGTAGGCAAACAAATAAAAGATATTGACATCAATGATGACTCCTTCAAAGGCATCGAAGCCATGATAAACTCCATGACATTAGCTGAAAGAAGCGACCCCGACCTGATAGATATGAGCCGGAAAAAAAGAATAGCTAAAGGCGCCGGGAAAGATATTGCAGAAGTAAATGCATTTATGAAACAGTTTGAGCAAATGCGGGATATGATGAAAGGAATGAACAAAGCCGGTATGTTTAGCGGAAAAAAGCCCCCTCTAAATCTCCCCCGTTAGGTGAGACTTGCAGACACACAAGACCCAATAATTCAGCAACCCTAATTTTATTGAAAATGCATTTATCAATATTAGCCGAATCGAAATGTGAAAACAGTTTAATCAAGATAGGGCTGTGTATTGGTGGCCTTCCCCTTCGGGGAAGGTCGGGATGGGGCTGTTTCTTTGGCATTCTCCCACACCATTCCTATATTTGCCGTCCCGGTTTCTACCGGGGAACGAAACAATTTTTGTTAACGACATTAAATTTCAATTTAAGATGTCAGTAAAAATCCGACTGCAACGTCATGGCTCTAAAAAGAGACCATTCTACTTCATCGTAGTTGCCGATGCCAGAGCTCCCCGTGATGGTAAATTCATTCAAAAACTTGGAACCTACAATCCACTTACAATGCCTGCCACTATTCAATTAGACAGGCAGCGTGCAATGGATTGGTTGGGTAAAGGTGCGCAGCCAACCGACACGGTTCGCCGCATTCTGAGTTTCAAAGGTGTACTTTACTTGAAACATTTGCTCCGTGGTGTTCAACTTGGTTTGTTTGATGAAGCTACCGCCATGGAAAAATTCCAGACGTGGTTTAGCGAGCATGAAGCACAAATCAGAAAACGCCAGGAAGATGCTATGAGGAACCGCCGTGGTGGTCGCAGACCACAAGGTGGTGGCCGAAGACCTGAAAGAAGGCCTGAAAGCACTGGCGGAGAAGCGTAAAGCACCATCCGTTTCCTGAACGAGTTAATCCCGGTAATTT
>JANOJO010000463.1:0-9014 GCA_031418795.1 Bacteroidota bacterium
CTTGAGAGAGTTGTTTTACCCAAACCCGGGGGGCCATGAAATAAAACATGATCCAATGCTTCGCCACGCATTTTTGCTGCTTTGATAAATATTTTCAGGTTGTCAATTATCTGGCTTTGCCCCGAAAAATCTTCAATGACCGCCGGCCTGATATTATTTTCAAATTCTTTATCAACCGCAGTTAAGTCTTCTTTGTTTGTATTGATATTGGGATTATTCATGAATTATTATTGCTTGCCTGTAAAATTAATGAATTTGAATAAGCATTGAATAAACGAACTGTTATCCTTCTGCCAGTATATTAAAAACCATTCAGGTTAAAAAAAAGTCCCATCATCATGACAGGACTTTATCTGAAATTAATTTTTCTTTTTTTATTACCTCGTTACAACCAATCGTCCATAACCCAATCTGTCGCCGCCAGAATCACGAATCTCTATTACATAAACACCGGCAGCCAATGCGCCAGAAGAAAAATTGAACCGCGTATAAGGAGCAGAACTTATATCATGCCGCTCTGTAATTCTTCTTCCTTTCATATCGAATACACTTATCGTAACCGCAGATCCTACCTGAGGAACATAATAAGTAACATAGTATGCACCGCTTGTTGGATTTGGATAGATAAACAAATTGGTGGAAGGAATTGCTGTGAATGTAATACCAGCAGTTGTATTTACACAACCATTCACATCTGTTACCCTTACTGTATAAGTACCCAAATGATATGCATCTACAACATAAGAGGAACCGGAAATGCCACCCTGCAATAAACCATTTACAAACCACTGGTAAGTAGCGCCGGCTGGTGATGAACTAACTGTTACCGTAGTTTGCATTCCAGGTTTAAGTTGTGTTTGTCCGGCAGGTGTTATACTCAGACTTACGGTTGGCAATGCATTTACTGTTAAAGAAGCTGAGGCAGAGTTAAAGCTGCCACAACCCACATTCGACAATACACTACGATACTGATTGCCGGTCATTGATGGTTGTACGTTTGTCAAAGTGAGTGTTGAAGTTGTAGCTCCGGCAATATTTGTAAACGGACCTCCACCCACACTTACCTGCCATTGTATTGTTGTAATAGTGCCGGTTGCTGCGACAGTATAAGTAACGGTTGAATTCTGACAGGCCGTTCTGTTTACTGGTTGCGTTGTAAATACTATTGGATTATTAACAGTAACAGTTACAGATCTTGGTGGTGATGTACAGGTAACAGTTCCACCAGGCGTATTGAAAGTAATACTCCAGTTGGCTACTTGCCCTCCATCGCCTGAAAAATAATCACGAATGTAAAGATTCCATACACCATTTAAATTACCTGTGAATGATGACAGGGTTGGTGCAGCCTGCGTCAATGAACCAGGCCCGGGTGCAGGAAAATTATCTGGTGTGAAAAAATTAGTAGGCTTATATGTTCCAGATGGGCTTGCCGGATTAGCCACTGATAAACTTCCGGCAGCTGCATCGCTGAATGTATATGTTCTTGGTGAACCTGAGATATCATCATCATCTCCTGTCTCAGACATCAGAATTACAGGTGTACCGGTTGGTGATACCAATACTATATTTACATCACTTAACCAAGTATGAGAAATACCGCCAATTGTTACAGATTTAACTGTAGTACCCGGATTAAGAAGACTTGCTGTGATGGTAGATGGATTTGGATTTCCATAAGTAGCAGATGCGCTTGAAATAGTGATCGGTACTTGTGTTGAATTAACAACAACATCGCCGCCTGCTCCTCCCGGTCCGGTATTGGATGAAGTAACCGTATAGGTTGTAGTAGTTGCGGGTGATGCATAAATATTTGTAACCTGCGTACCGGCAACATAAGGAATAGTGCCTGCAACATCAGTAAACAAACCAGTAACGGGTGTCCATTGTGCCGGATTTCCTACTCCATAAGTAAGGGTTATTGACCAGGATGTAAGTATTCCAAAGTCACCGCCAAATAAATCCTGCATTGCTAAAGTCCAGTTACCATTTCCAACAGAGTATAAACCGGCAAAAGTTCCAGTATTAGATACATTACCAATTGGCCCGGCGCCTATTGCTCCGTCTGCAGCAAATAAACCTGAATAAGGTGGCGTACCGGAACTTAATGCAGTTACTCCTGTTGAACTAATAGTTGTATTGGTGAAATTATCACCAGACACACTTCCTGTTCCACCATTCAGGCTATTAACAAGATTCAACACATTGCCATTAGGTGCTCTTAGGTTTATAACCATATCGCCATCCCAAGTATGTGTAAGATTTAAATTGACACTAACTCCAGTTACAACACCGCCACCAGGAATACCGGCAATAGCCAAAGTATGGGTTGCGCCTGTAGTACTTGCATCAGGCACATTCACTGTTACAGGACCAGATGAAGAAGTAAGAGTTGCTGATGAAAATGTTGACATGGGTTGTACTGTACCAAGACATATAACAGGTGCAGCAGGTGATACAGCCGGTTGAGATGGTGTACCGTTCACAATTGCCTGTGCTGTATTGGTACATCCTGTTGCAGTATTTGTTCCGGTTACAGTATAAGTAGTATTTACAGTTGGATTAGCTGTAACGGTTGCTCCGGTAGTTGGACTTAATCCCGTAGTTGGTGACCAGGTATATGTATTAGCTCCACTGGCTGTTAATACTACCGGGCTGCATTGATAATTTGGCCCAACCGTAATAACCGGCAAAGAATTTACAGTTAATGTAGCATTATTAGAAGTTACAGCAGGGGTACAAGTGCCGCTTACTACACAACGATACAAATAACCATTCAAAGTAAGAGTAAGATTAGTAATAGTAAGAGTAGCTGTGGTAACACCTGAGTAAGGTGCAGCATTAGCAAGGTTTACAAAACCAGCACCCTGATCTACCTGCCATTGATATGTAATTGCGGCGCCTGTTGCTGCAACAGTAAATGTTCTAACTCCTCCTACACATCCATTGGTTGAGACTGGATGAGCAGTAACAGAAGGCGGTGCAAGTACAGTTATTGTTGAAACTGAAGTTGGAGAATTACATGTGCCATTACTTACTGATACGGTGTAATTGTAAACTCCTGCTGCAGGGATTTTTGCATAAACTGTACTTACAGATGTACCTGTGTATGGAATAGTAGCCGGAGCATCAGTATATAAATTTGTATTTGGACTAAAAATACCAACGCCGGGGCCAGCTGGTGGAATACTAAATGTAATACTCCAATCATTAATAGTACCACCATCTCCACCGGCATCGTCAGCAACATATAAATTCCAGGTGCCGTTATGATCCCCATTTCCAAATGTTGCAATTGTTGGCGTTGCCTGGGTGATTGCACCAATTGGTGCAGGATAAGTATCGGTGGCTCCGTTATTGGTTGGCCTATAAGTTCCGGAAATACTTCCTGGGGAGCCAATAGTTAATCCGGTTGCTGCGGCATCATCAAAGGAATAATTGCGTGGTGAAAGTGAAAGATTTGTACTGCCACCAACATCTGACATCAGAACTACATTTGTTCCGGCGGGTGATTTTAGTAATAAATCCAGATCATCTGACCATGTATGTGATATGCCATTTATCTGAACTGATTTTACGGATGCACCTACTGGTAATCCGCTTACATTTATGCCCGATGGATATGGTGAAGCCGGCCCGGCAGCACCTGTGGAAATTGTAATAATACCGGAAGAAGAATAAGTTGGTGTGGGTGGCAACGTAAATGTGATACTCCAATTATTAATAGAACCTCCATCACCACCAGCATCATCTGATACATATAAATTCCATGCGCCATTTGTACTAGCTGCGCCAAAGGATGCAATTGTTGGTGTTCCCTGGGTGATAGCTCCAATTGGCGCCGGATAAGTATCGCTGGCTCCGTTATTGGTTGGCCTATAAGTTCCGGAAATACTTCCAGGGGTGCCGATAGTCAATCCTGTTGCTGCGGCATCATTAAACGAATAATTGCGTGGTGAAAGTGATAGATTCGTACTGCCACCAACATCTGACATTAATACTACGTTTGTTCCGGTTGGAGATTGTAATAATATATCCAGATCATCTGACCATGTATGGGATATACCATTTATCTGAACTGATTTAATTGTTGATCCGGCAGGTAACCCGCTTACATTAATTACAGATGGATAAGGTGCGGCAGGTGCAGCAGCACCTGTGGAAATAGTTATTAAACCACCAGTAAATGTCACTTCTGTTTGTGGTACGATTATACGGATAGGTACAATTGTATTGGGACATACTGATATTGAAGAAGGCGAAATGATAGGAGCTGCAGGTGGCGCTGATAATACAGTTAATGTTCCAAAGTTGGAAATTTCTGGTAAGCCACTCGTTGGACATATTAATATACAGCGGTATTTATATCCATTCATTGCAGCTGTTGCGCCTGTAATAGTTAATGTAGAATTATTTACTCCTGAATATACACCTCCGTTAGTGAGGTATGTAAATCCAGAACCATTATCTACCTGCCAGTTATAGTTTACACCTGCTGGTGTGGCACCAACAGAAAAAGTAACTAATGAAGATGGACTGGGAAATGGACAAACACTGGCGTTAGCGGGTTGAGATGTAATTGTAATAGGAGAACATCCGGCTACCGGATCAGTAAACGTGATGCTCCAGCTACCCCAACTTCCCTGATCACCGCCAACATCATCAAAGACAAATAAACTCCATGTTCCATTATGACTGGCTGTACCAAAGGTGGAAAGTGTAACTGATGATGGCGCTGTACCCGGACCTGGAGCCGGCCAGTTATCACCGGTTACAAAATTTGTAGGTTTATAAGTTCCTGATGCCAATACTGCAGTAGCACTAAGTGATAGAGCGGCGCCATCTTCAAACGAATAATTATGGTTTATAAGATCAGCGCTTCCGCCCGCATCCGACATTAAAATTACATTTGTGCCGGCAGGAGATTGTAATACAATATCAACATCATCGCTCCATGTGTGGTTCAATCCATTAATTGTAACTGATTTCACTGTAACACCTGCGGGTACACCACTCACTGTAATTGTAGATGGATAAGGAGTAGCAGGACCACTTACATTAATAGTGCCGGCGCCTCCGTTGAAAGTATAATCAGCCAATGTGGATTGCACAATGTTATTTCTATTGCTGCTGATTATTGAGTTTGGCTGATTAGCAAAACTGTTGAGCTCAGCCAGTAAAGCATCTTTTGGATATTGAAGATTTCTTCTGAATGTATTGGAAGCATAGATCGCTTCTTTTTCTGCTTTTACTTTTTTATCATAGTTGCTGCCGGAAGATATTATCTGTTTTGAAAAGATTGACTGCCCTGCATTTGTAATCCGGTACTCAACCTGACCGGAAGAATTTGTGAACACTGTATATTCAACTCCGGGAACTGACACGCCTTCTTTATCTACGAGTAGTTGTTTAGCCAGTTTTCCAGATGCTTCTGTAAAATCTTTTTCAATAGGTAATAAATTAAGCTTTTCAACAGGTATCACTGCATTTTGTTCTTTCAGCTGATCGTTTACCTGTAACCCAGTTTGCAGTTTTGGATTCAGCCTCATTTTGGCTTCTCTTTTCTCTGCCTGCATCTTTGTGGCTTCCATCTTTGCAGCTTCATTTCTTTTATATATTTCCTTTTCAGATTCCTGAGAATAAGAAATGGCAAATGAAAAGACTGAAATGAAAAACAGGAAAAGGCATTTTAATAAAAAGCTATAATTCTTCTTTTTAGAATTTCTGAAGTTTATCTTTTGTGTAATTGGGTAAAGAACTGACATAGGCAGTTGTTTGTTTTGGTAATAAATAAAATCTTCTCTTAACAGCGACCTAAGTTAGGGTTTTTTTTATTACTACGGCAAATCATGCAAAAAAATTCTGCTGCGGAATAAAAGTTTAATGCGGCAACTATCTCCGGGGAATTTCGACAATTATTTTCCTGGCCTTACCAGGTTGCAAAATATTTTAAATCATCACCCGTTTACTTAAATATAAATACCAGTGTAATGAAATGGAGCCAATTGATAAAGTACAGTTTTTTGATTTCTGTTATTTTATCCATTTTTTCAATGAATAAAATAAATGCCCAAATGATAACCGGCACCTGGAAAGGGCAAATAGATAAGAAAAAAGTTGAGTTGAAAATTATTCAGAAAGGCGACAGCCTGTTTGGCACATCTTATTATTATGAATCGCCCATTCATTACAGGCGATATTCCATAAAAGGATATTTTGACGGCCATACCAACGAAACTGTTTGGTGGGATGATCAGTTGATTGAAGAAAAAAGGGGAAAGTCAATTTTTAAAACTCCGGGCAACCAGTCTTATTTATCATCTGCAGATTTCAACTGCCCCGGGAGCGGCAAAATGTTTTTAGATGGCAAAGCTTATCTGCCACCAGACAGGAGTAAAATAAAAGGAAAAGTAAATCTTGAAAAAATTGATGCCGGGATTTTTAATGACGAATGGAATTTTATTATTGAAAACTATACGGCTGGCGCAAATGATCCTTACTTAATAGATAGTGTGGCGGTAATTGCATCCAATATTAATACAATACCAGAATCACAAGTAACAAGTAACCCTGTAAAAAAGGAAGAAGAAACAATTACCGAAAAAAAGAAAATACAAACAGAGCCAGCAGAAAGAATAAAACAAGAAGAGCCGGTGAAAATTATTTATCAACAAGCGAATCTTCCAACCATTGAAGAAAAATTTATTAAAAGAGAAAAAATTATTGCAGTAGAAATACCGGTGGCAGGCGATTCAATTGAACTTCGTTTTTATGATAATGCAGAAATAGATGGCGATTCTATTTCACTTTTCCTGAATGATAAAATGATCTTTCAGCATATACGGCTCAAAGCAACAGCCTATATTATAAAAATACCCGTGCATGATCTTAAAGAAACAAATGAATTAGTGATGGTAGCAGAAAATCTTGGTTCAATCCCACCCAATACTTCATTCATGCTTGCTATTGCTGATAACAAACGTTATGAAGCCATGTTGAAAAGCACGGAAGAAACAAGTGCTGTAATAAGAATTATAAAAAAATAAATTATACTACTTCGCTCATCGGATTGAGGAACTTTTAATCTTGCTTTTATTGATTGTATTATTAATAAATTGTTAGCTGAGCTATGTAGTACATAGTATGTGGATAAATTAATTGGTTAGTTATTGTATAATATATAATTTCATTGCACCATTATTTTTTAAATCATACTTACTAACCAATTATGCAATTAAATCCCGCACTAAGCAACGACTATGATGTTGTAACCAATCACCAGTTTGCAGAAATAAGAAAAGACCGTGACACAGGTCAGCAAACTTTGTTTGCTTTAAAAAGTTTTAAAAGAGGTGACCAGATAAGTCCGCTCGGCGCTGCGTTTGTATCTGATAAACCTTCTTATTTAACTGTACAAACCGGTAACAAAACTCATATAGCACTGCATCCATATTTTTTGCAGTATATCAATCATGGATGCAATCCCAATTGTTTTTTTGATACCGCCAATATGAAAGTAACTGCAATCAGAGACATTGAAGAAGGAGAAGAGTTTACTTTTTTCTATCCGTCAACTGAATGGAATATGGCCAGCCCTTTTAATTGTTATTGCAATCAACCTGGTTGTGTGGGGCTGATAAATGGCGCCGCATATATTCCTGAAGAAATATTAAACCGATTTAAGCTGAGTGATTTTATTAAAAGAAAATTGGCTACACGGCAGAAGAAGTTGAAGAGAGCATAGCCTCACCCCCAACCCCTCTCCTGGCGGAGAGGGGGAGTACCACCTCACAGCCCATACTCATTCAATCTGTCTTTCATTATTGCAGGTTATACCACCACATTAATCATCTTATTCTTTACATAAATAATTTTCTTCGGCTGTTTGCCTTCCAGCCATTTGATGACCACTTCATTTTTTAAAATTAATTCTTCCACCTGCTGCTGTGTTGTATCGAGTGCAAGTGTAAGTTCTGTTCTTGTTTTACCATTGATGGCGACGGGATATGCTTTTGACGTTTCTTTTATATATTTTTCATTCCATTTGGGGAAGGTTGAGTTGAGGATTGTCGCCTCCGCAAAAGAAACCTCACCCTTACCCTCTCCAAAGGAGAGGGATTTTCGTAGCTCCGCATATAATTCTTCTGCTATATGTGGTGCGTAGGGAGCTAACAATATTAATAGCGGTTCGAGTATTTCTTTTTTATGGCATTTTAAATCTGTCAATTCATTTACACAAATCATAAATGTGCTTACTGCCGTATTGAAACTGAAACGTTCTGTGTCTTCTTCAATTTTCTTTATTGTTTTATGCAGCGATTTTAATTCAGCATCGGTTGGCGCCTCACCCCCAACCCCTCTCCTGTCGGAGAGGGGAGATGCAGTCGTCCAGATTTGACCTTTTATTTCATCAAAGAAAAGACGCCATAATTTTCTTAAGAAGCGGTGCACCCCTTCAATTCCCTTTGTATCCCATGGCTTGCTCATTTCTACCGGGCCGAGAAACATTTCATACATACGGAAAGTATCGGCGCCGTATTTGTCAACCAAATCATTTGGGTTGACAGTGTTGAATTTTGATTTGGACATTTTTTCAACTTCAGTTCCGCAGATATATTTTCCATCTTCTAAAATAAATTCAGCATTTGTATATTCTCCACCTCTCCATTTTCTAAAAGCTTCAATATCCAATTCAACTCCGTCAACAATATTTACATCTACATGGATGGGGCTAATTTTAATTTGATCGTACTCAATTGGCGATACATTTAAAACATATGAATTTTTATCCTCTCCAAGTTGGTCTTTATTTATTCCAAAAATATCATCTAGTTTTTCTATTAATTTCTCGTGGTAACCTGAATCCTCATATTCATCATAATATTTTTTTGAAATAAAAACTGTTTTACTTTCTGCATAATTTCTTATTGGGAACGTGACCTCTCTCGCATAATAATTAACTCGATAAACAAACCTGCTACTCCCCTGTATCATCCCCTGGTTCAACAATCTCT
>JANOJO010000464.1:0-2335 GCA_031418795.1 Bacteroidota bacterium
TTTAACGGATAGGGTTACACATAATCTTGCATCAGGATTTAAATGGCTTCAGGTAACTACTGATACTTCCAACCTGTGCCTGGTAGGAAATTTTGATGTAACGCAGCAAACAGGGCAGGTTACATTTCAAAATGCAGGCACCTGGTACGATTATCTTAATGGAAATACTTTTACAGCCACCGGCAGTGCACAGAGCATTACGTTACAACCCGGCGAGTTTCATCTTTATCTCAACCGCAATGTGACGAATGTAGTAACAACGCCGGTGAGCAATATTAATAACCCCGCCACTACTTTCAGTATTTCAGTTTTTCCAAATCCCCTTGCAGGCAACGGCATTTTAGAAATAGAAAACAAAGAAACCGGAGCAGCTACACTGCAATGGTATAACGATGCAGGCCAGAAAATAAAAGAACAATCATTGGGTATCCTTGCCAAAGGAGTTCATAAAATATCAATAACAGCAGAACTGAATAAAAAAACAGCACCCGGCGTTTACCTGCTTCGTGTGCAAATAAAAAATCAGGCACAAACGAAAAAAATTATTTTATTTTGAAAACTTTTTAATAAAATAACCAAAAATGATTGCAGAAGCTTTGATACAATTGAAAACAGCGGAATCGGAAAAAATAACCCACCTTGATTATTTTAACATTGGTATTTCGGTTGACAGCGTCATATTCGGTTTTGAAAAAAAAGATTTAAAAGTATTGCTGATAAAATCTGACCTGAAAGAATTTGCCGGTAAATGGTCATTGCTTGGCGATCTGGTAAATCCTGATGAAGATCTTGACAGCGCACCTTACAGGGTATTGAAACAACGAACGGGGTTAAAAGATGTATTTCTTCAGCAAGTGGGAAGTTTTGGCGATGTAAACCGCCACCCATCGGGCAGGGTAATTACCACGGCTTACTATTCACTTATTAATATAAGGGATCACCAGTTGAAGATTACAGACAACGAAGTTCACTGGCATGCCATTACTGATTTGAAAGACATGGCATTTGATCATAAAAAAATTATCAGTGCCTGCCTGAAAAGATTGCAGGAACAAGTAATGGATGAACCCATTATTTTTAATTTATTACCGGAAAAATTTTCGCTTCGTGAGTTGCAGGATTTATATCAATCCATTTTGGGAGCCAAATTAGACAGGAGAAATTTTAGAAAAAAAATATCAGTAAAAAACTGGCTGCATGATATGGATGAAATGGAAAACAATGTACCGCACAGGCCGGGCAAGCTTTATAAATTAAAACCGGGGTTGAAAACTCTAAAAGGAATCCGTAAATAAATTATCAGATAGATTTTCCCGGTACAAGTTTTGGCTGCAGCAAAACTTCCTGAATAAATGTTTTACCCGCAAGGTAATCCTTCATTCTTTTAAAAGCCAATTTACCCAGGTCGTGGCCACTTGTTTCTACATAAGTTATCTCCGGTTCAAATAATTTTGGAATAAAACCATCATTACTAATTGTAATCAATGATATTTCGTCAGGCATTTTTATTTTGAGAATCTGAATGGCTTTTATAACGCCGAAAAGAATTTCATCGCTCATTGAAAAAATTACATCCGGTCTGTTTTTTAATTTACAAATCCGCATTACCTCCAGCCTGGCTTCTTCTGCAGATAAAGCATGAATGATTTGCAGGGTATCAGCACAATTATTTTTTCTAAAAATCTCCCGGAAAGCATATAATCTTTTTTGCGTAATTGATAAAGCCGGGTTGCCAAAAATACCCAGCACTTTCTTTTTATTCTTATTGATAATTAGTTCGGCAGCCATAATAGCGGCTTCTTCATCTGCCACACACACTTTATCACAGGCTTCATAAACTGGTACCTTATCAAAAAACACAACCGGAGTACCTGACTGACTGAGTTTAATAAAGGCGCTTATATCAGTAGTGCCGGGTGAAATACAAATAAAGACCGCAGCTACACGGTTCAGGCGGCAAATTTTAAGATTTGCCAACTCTGTCTCTGGGTCGTCTGCTGATTGTAAAATAAGCAGTGAATAATTATTCTTTTTTGCTTCTTCTTCAACCGCAGCAATAAAAGACTGGTAAAAGTAATTGGAAATAAAAGGGACTATCAATCCTATCAGGTTGCTTTTATCTGTACGCAGGCTAATGGCAAAAGTATTTGGTTCATAATCCAGCATGGTGGCAGCTTCCTGTACTTTCTTTTTAGTAAGCTCAGAAATATCCGGATGATTTTTCAATGCACGGGAAACGGTGGAGATACTGATATTAAGAATGCGTGAAATGTTTTTCAGCGTTGCTCTGGACTCCATTTTTTGAAAAATATTCGGGTAAAGCTAATTTTTTTTT
>JANOJO010000465.1:0-1918 GCA_031418795.1 Bacteroidota bacterium
GTGGAAATATGGCGATGAAGGTGAAATGAAATTTGGTAACCGATCGTTTTCAATTAAAGATGCTGAAAGAATGTTGTTTGAAACAAAGGCAGCTATAAAAAAAGATCAGCCGGTAAATACGCCGGGCGATGAATTTTCAAACATTAATTATAATCTAATTGCTTATTATAAAACCGGGGTTTGGATGGAATTGCTGGAAAAGAATTTAGGTAAAGAAATTTTTGATAAGGCTATGCAGGAGTATTTCCGTCAGTGGAAATTCAAACACCCCTACCCTGAAGACTTTAAAAAAATTATAGAAACAGTAAGCGGAAAAAACCTTGATGCAGAATTTGCACTGCTGGATAAAAAAGGAATATTGCCCGGGGTAACATATGGTGGTTGGACAATTACAAATCCATTATCATCAGATTTTATAAAAATTTTCAGTAAACCGAAAAAAAACCTGTTGACTGTTTCGCCTGCCTTCGGTTTCAACAGTTACGATAAACTGATGACGGGTCTGATGATCACCAATTATAAATTACCGCCATCCCGTTTCCAGTTTTTGCTATTACCCATGTTTGGAACAAAATCAAAAAAAATGGCGGGCATTGGTAAATTGAATTATAGTTTTTATCCCGAAGGAAATTTCAGAAAAATAGATTTGTTTTTAAATGCGTCAGCTTTTTCTTACAACGAATTTTTAAAAGATGATGGTAAAAAAGAATTTTCAGGTTATCAGAAAATTGTTCCGGGTATTCGTTTTACGATGAAAGAAAAAAATGCAAGAAGCAGCATGAACCGCTACATTCAGTGGAAATCATTTTTGTTTAAGGAAGATGCGTTCAGGGTTTCTTATGATTCAGTTTTTACTGGTTTAGATACAGTCATCACTCAATCAGTAAGTACAAAAAACGAGAACAGGACATTGCAGCAACTGAAAATCGTTTTTGAAAATTACCGTGCCCTTTATCCTTTCTCTGCCGAGTTTAAAATAGAACAGGGTAAAGATTTCGTAAAAACATCTTTCACCGGCAATTACTTTTTCAACTATCCAAAAAAAGGCGGATTGGATCTGCGGATATTTGCCGGTAAGTTTTTTTACTTAAACAATCCCGGTTATATCGCCCAGTTCAGATCAGACAGGTATAAATTAAAACTCACTTCTGTCGGTGGTTATGAAGATTACACCTACAGCGATTATTTTATTGGCAGAAATAAATATGATGGCGTTGCTTCACAACAATTAATGATAAGAGATGGTGGCATGAAAATACGATTGGATCAGTTTGAAGGAGATCCTGATTTCAGTAAACGAATACGTTCTGATAATTTATTGTTTGCACTGAACATGACAACTTCATTTCCCGCTGGCATCCTGCCTGCCTTCATTCCACTAAAAGCATTCGTGGATATGGGTTCTACCAGCGCCATGTGGGAAAAAGATAACAGTTATGGCAAATTTGTTTATGTAGCCGGGCTGCAACTATCGCTGATCAAAAAAACAATTAATATTTATGTCCCGCTTCTATATTCAAAAGAATTTAAAAACCTGTTACTATCAGATCCCGTAAATAAAAAATTCACTAAGCGGATTTCTTTTTCCATAGACATTTCAAATTTCAACCTGAAAAAAATAAGCCGGGAGCTTGATTTCTGATGAATGATGATCATCAAATAAAATATCTAACGCAGCAAAACATTGACAAACAGAAATGGGATGCTTGTATTGATCATGCGCCCAACGGGCTTATCTACGGTTATTCATATTATCTGGATGCAATGGCGAAGCACTGGGATGCATTAGTACTTAATGATTACGAAGCGGTGATGCCGCTTACATGGAATAAAAAATATGGTTTCCATTATTTATATCAGCCCGCATTTACAGCTTCGCTTGGAGTATTTGGTAAAAATATTAGACAGGAAATTTTAC
>JANOJO010000466.1:0-1966 GCA_031418795.1 Bacteroidota bacterium
AATAAAGTTGCGGCTAATGTTGTTGCTAATGTTGCTAATAAAATTTTCATCGTTTGTTCTTTTTGCGCCCCCATCCCCTAAAGGGGTGAAAGACGAGTTAATAATTATTGTTTGTTGTTTATTAATTTGAATTGGGCACCGATATAAATATTTCTTCCCTGCAGGTTGGGTAAATAATTTTTATCCTGGTAGTTAAAAATATTATCCATACCAGTATTGATACGGATACCATTCTTAAATTCTTTGCCTGCGGAAATATTTATCATTAAAAATCCACTGGCAAACTCATCATTGGAATTATATACACCATTGCCATCGCTGTTAGCTACTGCCCATTGGCTGCGGTAAATAAACCGTGTAGTAGCGAAAAAGTTTTTCTCATTTTCATAGGTGAACTTAAGATTTGCCATATGTTTGCTGCGGTTGGGCAATCCTGCATATTCGCTCCTGCTGAGGATGCGGCTGCTGCCATCGCTATTCCGTGTATATTCTTTTCCTGCTTTTACATTTTGCAGTTCATCTTTATCCGCAGTAAGCAGGTACTGATAGCCGGATGCAATCTTTAATATTTTAACAGGCTGCCAGTTTATTTCAACTTCACCACCCTGTGTGTAACCATTTTTAATATTGATATAACTGTATATCTGTGCACCGGTTGATTTGGTGGCCACCTGCCGTACATCAATCAACTCTTCAATATCATTTCTGAAAAGATTGAAGTTGAAAGAAAGTCTTGATGAATGATAATAAGTACCGCCTGCATTTAATCCGGTAGAAAATTCAGGCTTCAATATTTTTAATTTGTAGAAATCATCTTTGATTTCAGCAATCAATCCCTGGCTTTGTAATTGGGTAATAATTTTTACTGCATCAATAGTTCCGAAAACAGAATAACCACCTGCTGCATTGTTTGTAAAATTTAAATAAAGCTGGCGAAAATCCGGCGCTTTAAATCCGCGACCAATACTTGCATTGAGTAAAAGTTTTTTACCGGCCTTGTATCTGAAAGCCAGCTTGGGGCTGAACGCTTCAGCAAATAATTTGTTATCATCATATCTTAATCCGGCAATAACTGTAATTTTTTCAGAAGGCGACCAATCGTATTGTGAAAAAGCATACAGCACGTTGTTTTGTTTGCGGCTGCTGAAATCATCATACCGGGTAGATTGCACCTGGTCTTCAATAAAGCCGGCACCTATTGTGAGTATAGAATTTTTGAAATTGAAATCAGTTTGATTTTCTGCCCTGTAAAAATTTTGCTGAAACTCATCTTTATAACTGCTGTCTGGTTTTTCCCTGAACTTCAATTGCTGAGAGCCATTGAAAAAAGTACCATACAAACGAAGCGCTGATTTTATTTTCTTGCTGAATTGATGCACCAATACCGGTGCAATATTCAAATCACTGTTTGCTTCTCTTCCATAAGAGTTAGTGATGGCCCCATTATTACTTACTGTAAATTCCTGTTTGATATAATCGTAAGCGTGACGGACAGATAAATTGAATTTTGTTTTGTTGGAGAAACTATAACTCAACTGTGCCTGGTTGGTTAAACGCCAGATGGGTTGGGCCACCCTGTTATCAGAAAATGGGCGAAGGCTGAAACCATCAATATAATATGCATTGCTGAAAAACTGCAAGCCGAGTCTTTTAAATGTGCGGCTACCATTTATATTAAAATCAAAATTCTTAAATGAATTATTGCCAACCGGTGCAGCCCAACCTTTATCAGGATTTCCAAAACCATAACGAACACCAGCGCCTAATTGTTTTTTGTAAGAACGATCTGTAATAATATTTATAACACCAGCCATCGCCTCTGAACCATATAAACTGGATGATGGACCTTTTACAATTTCAATTTTTTTAACATTGTGAATGCTAATACGACTTAATTCCAAAGAACCTGTATAACGGCCTATAACTGGTTCCCCGTCAATTAAAATCATCGTATAATCCGGATTAA
>JANOJO010000467.1:0-2773 GCA_031418795.1 Bacteroidota bacterium
GATAGAAGAAAAACTTTGCCAACCGGATTGACTGGCTAATTCTTATTTTGAGGTGCTATTTTCGTGGTTACCTATCGGGTTAAAAGCCAACCGTGTGGAAAATGTACTAAAAGTATCTTTTGATTTGCTGATTTTTTGAACCACATAAGAAACATAGGCACATAGATTAACACATAGAAAATGCGAGTAACAAAAAAATATTTAAATGACCTTACCTATAAAGTGATTGGCTGTGCCATAGAGGTGCATAAACATCTTGGTCCAGGCTTATTGGAAAGTGTTTATGAGAAATGTTTTTTGAGAGAATTGAGTTTGCGGGGAATAATGTACAAAAACCAGATTTGGGTACCACTGGAATACAAAGGTCTATTACTTGATACTGAATTGAGGTTAGATGTGCTGATAGAGGATATTCTTTGTGTAGAATTGAAAGCGCAGGAAGGACTTTTACCCATACATGATGCAATTCTGCTCTCCTATATGCAAATGTTGCAGAAGCCAAAAGGTATTCTTATAAACTTTCATAGCGTTAATATTTTTAAAGAAGGACAAAAAACACTTGTAAATAATCTGTTTGCCCTTTTACCTGAAGAATAATAAAAACTATGTGAATACCTATGTTACTATGTGCCTATGTGGTTCCTTTATTTTCCTTAGCACCTCAAAATAAGAATTAGCCCATTGTTTATACAAAATCAACCGATCAACTTTTTTTATACAGCTATCGGCTGAAATGAATTAAAAGGGTTTTATTGGTTTGTTTTACTGAAAACAGAAAAACTCCTGTATCAATTTCACAAGCTCTTATTTTTATAATTGGATAATCAAAGATTTATTCTGCTTAACAGAATGAAGACAATTGAACCATTCATAGATAATGGTTGCTGAAAAAAACACAGCTACAAAAATTATAAGTATAAATACGAATAGGCCCGAAACAACTATACGATCCAGATTGAGCAGATTTCCTCTTGCAGGAAATGGTTGGCATAAATACTTTTGATGCAAGTTGATTGACGAGGATTAGCTCCCTCAAAATATCCAATATCCTGAATTCAGTCGCAAGCTGAAAAAAACCGTCCAAAAAAAAATCACATTATCCAATGAAGACCGCAGGCAAAGTCCAATGTCAATCAACTTCTTTTTCCTTTTTTAATAATGCGAGGCTGACTGCCAAAAAGTTAAACCAAAACCTGAATCAAAAGCTCACTACTCATAACCCTGAACTCTGAACTAAGAACTCTTCTCCCTCCTCTTTTCCACATCTGTTAATAACCACAAGAAAAATCGGAATTTTTCAGGTAAACTTTCTATTTTTACAACCGTATTTTTACTAATAATACTTAGTGATTATACCCGTAATCTTATAGAATAATTACTTGAAAAAATACTTGAAACCCTTTCTGGGAGCGTTTTCAAGCAATTTATTACAAGATTACATATAAAACCGCACTTGAAAAGCCTAAGCAATTGGGCAATTTTTATCCTGTAATTAATCTTAAAGCCGAAAAAACACAGTTATGAAACAGATTATTAGAAGAGCATGGGATGATAACGATACAATCATCTCTTGGTAAGCTTAGAGAAGAATAAGGCTAAAAATTATTATTATCTAAAGAGGTTTTCTATATTTGGAGCAAATTCCAAACTATAGAAAACCTTATTTCATATACAGCTAAGTATATAGATCTTTTACCTGTTCTACTTTTCATACTTTTTTATCCAAAAGTAAAAAATGAAAAAAGTTTATGGGTGATTTCAATTTCCTGTGGTCTTCTTTTTGGAATTATTCACTTTGTTGATTATTTACGAATTCATACCGGAAGTTTACAATTTCGAAGATTCTTAATAAACTCCTTTACATTTATTGAGTTTATATTTTTATCCGCTTTTATTTGGCTAAATCTGGAAAATAAAAAAGCAAAATTTTTTTTACTATGCTTTTCATTTGCCTTCACTGCTTTTTTAATTTATTTTAATGTTACTTCACATTTTACACGGATAGATTCGATCCCGATTGGAATTGAATCACTTATTATTATTTCTTTTTCATTTTATTTTCTTTACGAAAGGGTTAAAAGCCCTTCACTCACTTTTATTTACAATGATTACAGATTCTGGATCATTATCGGTATGATAATATATTTAGCCGGTTCATTTTTTATCTATATATATGGCGAACAATTAGAAGTCGCTGCATGGAAAAAATTCAGGTACTTAACTCTGGTTTTTTATATTATTCGTGCCTTGTTTTTTTCTATCGCTATAATTGTTTTTGCCAAAAGCCCAATTCCTAAAAATCAAAAAATAAACAAAACAATTCCTTATTTGGATATACAATAACAATCTAACCGCAATTACACCATGTTTTTTTTACAAGCCTCCACATCAACCGGCACCGTTTTATTTATCGGTACAATAGGTATGCTTGTCCTTACCGTGGGGCTTGTAATATTTATTATTATGCACCAGAAAAGGGTGCAGCGGTTTCAGCAACAACTGCAGCAGATGGAAATAGACCAGCAGAAAATGATGCTGAATGCTTATATTAAAATGCAGGAAGAAGAAAGGCAACGCCTGGCTGCAGACTTGCATGATGATGCTGGCCCTTTACTTGCCACTGCCCGGCTATACCTGAATGAAAACCTGGTAAACCAGGATAAAGCAAGTCAGTTGCAAAGTATATTCCAGGCTCGCCAGATTATAGATGATACCATCCAGCTTATCCGCAATATCAGCCACGACCTGATGCCACCCACCCTGAAAAATTTTG
>JANOJO010000468.1:0-2517 GCA_031418795.1 Bacteroidota bacterium
TTTAGCAGCACTAAAAAGATAGTTATTTGTTATATCTTGTATAATTATAACTTATGGCATCTAAGAATAGTATAGATACGCATTATCAGCATTGGCTGACTCAATTGAAGGAAAAAATCAGGAACAGCCAGTTAAGGGCAGCGTTAAAGGTAAATACCGAAATGCTGGTTTTGTATTGGGAAATCGGTAAGGAATTAACTGAAAAACAGGGAAATTCCAATTGGGGAGATAAGATAATTACGCAACTGGCAAAAGATTTAAGCGGTGAGTTTCCGGGTGTAAAAGGATTTTCAAGTACCAATTTAAAATACATCCGTAAATGGTTCCAGTTCTACAATTCAATTGGTCAACAACCTGTTGACCAATTAGCAAAAAACCATTCCAAACCTTCTAAAAAAATAAGCCAACAGGGTGTTGACCAATTAATTCAACAGCCTGTTGGACTAATGCCAGCCCTGTTAAGCCAGGTACCCTGGGGCCATCACATCCAGATAATTACCAAAGTAAATAATGGAGCCGAAGCTTTCTTTTATTTACAGCAAACTGCTTTAAATAACTGGAGCCGGTCAGTATTGCTTCACCAGATAGAATCCAGTCTGTATAATAGAAAAGGTAATGCGATTACAAATTTTGAACTGACCTTACCAAAATCTCAAAGTGATCTTGCAAGAGAAACTTTAAAGAACCCATACTTGTTCGATTTTTTAGAACTTGGTGCAGAAATACAGGAACGGGAACTGGAAAAAGCATTGATACAGCATATGAAAAAATTTTTGCTGGAGTTAGGACGTGGCTTTGCATATGTAGGGAATCAATACAATCTGGTTGTGGAAGAAGAAGATTATTTTTTAGACCTTCTTTTTTATAATTATCAGTTGCATTGCTTTGTGGTGTTTGAATTAAAAGTAGGAGAATTTAAGCCAGAGTTTGCCGGCAAACTTAATTTTTATATCAATACAATTGATGAACAAATAAAAGGAAAAGATGATGCTGCAACTATTGGAGTTTTACTTTGTAAAACGCCTAAAGATACTGTAGTGAAATATTCTTTAAAAGGAATAGACACACCAATGGGAGTATCGGAGTATGAACTTATTAGTACACTTCCTAGAAAATTTAAGACTGAAATTCCTAGTGTTGAAGAGTTTGAAAAGGAACTGGAAAAAGAAACCATTGAATTTAAAGAAAACCTTAACCCCGTTGATGCAAGGTTGCAGGCAATAAAAGAAAAACTGAAGGGAATTAAAACTGATGAGATCCAGACACCTGCAACTTACCCTATATTATTGGCATTATATAAAGATGGTTTAAGACCACTTTATGAAGAAATAATAAAAAAACTTTCTGTGTTTGAAGAAGAATTTCACAGCAAAATGTTCGTATGGAATTGTACAAATAAGGCAATTGTAAACCTCGAACAATTAGAGGATTTATGGAATGATGAACAGCAGTTAAGGGGTGTTTCTTCAGTTGATTTCAGGTACATCTTATCTGGATTTAAAAAAGCAGGTACAGAAAATTTTGGGGAAAGTTTAGAGTTAAGTCTTATAATGAATACTTATTGGTACGGATTTACTTTAATTAATCATAATAATCAACAACCTTTTCTGAAAAAACTTTACCACCAACCTTTAACAAAGAAAGACCAGCAACAGGTAATTGATTTACTGATGGGAACAGTAATGGACAGAATAGATTGGATTATCGATTTTGTGAAAAATAAGGGATAATTATGGCGCAAGACTAGAGGAGGCAGATTTAATTATGTGCAAACCTCCTGAAACAAAAATAAACCCCATGCGTTTTAGAAAAATTATGCGCCGCACTATTCTTTACAGCCTTTTCTTAATTTCTTTATGGTTGCTACTTGCTCAATGTTTTTTAATGAGAAACCGATGGAGTGATAATAAGGCTCACCGTGTCTTTAAAGCAAAAGAGGTCCCGCTTACTATTTATGATACTATAATTAATGAACGCCACCTGCACTATGCAGTTTGTGGCAATGGCGATAGTTTACCAACCCTTGTTTTTATACACGGTAGTCCGGGTAGCTGGATGAACTACATGAAATTTATGTGGGATTCATCCATGCGAAAAAAATTCAGAATCGTTGCAATAGACAGGCCGGGCTTTGGGTATAGTGATTTTGGAAAAGCTGTTCATTTGCAGGAGCAATGTGCAATGATAATGCCGGTCTTACAAAAACTAAAAACCAAACAACCCATGTTTTTAGTTGGGCACAGCATGGGCGGACCGATTTTGGTAAAGCTGGCAGCAGATAATTCATCCTTGTTTGAAAAGATTGTTATTGTTGCCGGCTCAATTGATGTGGATCAGGAAAAAACAGAAACCTGGCGTAAGGTGATGAACATACGGCCCTTGTATTGGTGCCTGCCCGGCGCATTTGGGCCAAGTAATACCGAAATACTATATCTTAAAAAAGACCTGGTACCATTACAAAATGATTTTAAAAATATTACATGTAATGTTTTATTTGTGCATGGCGATGAAGATACC
>JANOJO010000469.1:0-7424 GCA_031418795.1 Bacteroidota bacterium
GAAAGTTTTTTTACAAAAACTTTCTCTGACCATATTTCTACTGACAGGGAATTTCTTTCCCAAAACTGGTACTTCCTGTCTTTAGCATTTACAAGATATGGGTTTAAATTCTCCGGGTTATTTTTCCTGTTGACCTGCATAAAAGCTGCTTTAATTAAAGGCGGCTTTTTTTATTTGAATACTTTCTTTTACGGCACTGGATCATATCCACTTCCCCCCCAGGGATGGCAACTGGAAATTCTTTTTATCGCAAGCCACATTCCTTTTATCACTCCATGTTTTTTCAAAGCTTCAGCAGCATAATGTGAGCAGGTGGGAGTATATCTGCATTTGGGCCCCAGTATGGGAGATATTACCCACTGATAAATTTTTATCAATGCAATAAATGGCAGGCTAAGAATAAACCCCAAATTCCTTAAGGGAGTTTTTTTATTTTCTGTATTGTTCAACTTCTTTAATAAGTTTTTTTATGGCCGTCGAAGTTTTTTCAAATACAAAAGTATAATCAGAAATTTCTTTGCCAGTATAAATAAAAAATACATTCATCTGTATGCCGGAGGCTTTCAACTTTTCTTTCAAATCATTTTTTTGCAAACGCCAGGCTTCTCTTGTCAGGCGTTTAATCCTGTTTCGATCAACAGCTTTTTTAAAATTTTTTGCAGAAACGCCAACTCCGAAATGCAGGAAACTTTGCTTATTGTCAGTTACCTCCCGATATTTATCGGGATGCTTATTGTCCGTTGCCAATTGACTGTTGATTAAATAAATTATCCTGAATGGTGCAACTGCAAACTTCTTTCCTTCACTGAACAATAGTTCAATTTGCTTGCGGCTTTTCAGCCTTTCACTTTTTCCTAATGTGAATTGTTTTGCCATTGATTACACACCTGCCCGACTGTGTTATTCAGGCGCGAATTTGCACTAATAAAAAAGCTCCGATATAAAATCAGAGCTATAAATATAGTTAGCTTCCTCCTCCTTCCCTTCGGAAGGCCGGGATGGGTTTCTTATTTCGCTTTTCTTTCGTCGGAAACTGAAAGTTTCTGACGGCCTTTTGCACGGCGGCTTGATATTACCTTGCGTCCATTGGCTGTTCTCATACGCTTACGAAATCCATGTACAGATTTACGGCGGCGTTTATGTGGCTGGTATGTTCTTTTTTTACCTGGCATAAAAATTTATTTTTTCCTTTTTTTAAAAAATGCCCGTGGAGAAACGGGTTTTACTAAAACACCCGGAGAGAACACCACTTCTCTTCGTTTGTGAAAGGACGGCAAAGGTAGGGGAACAGCGTCATAAGTACGAGGTAAGAAGTAAGAAATTTACAGGTTCTAAAACTCACATTAAACCAGGACGAACAAGCAGCAGTTAATCCAATTCAGTCCACTGAACACCAGCGCATTTATATTCCCAAATCAATATGTGCCGATTCAATTTTTGCACCATAAAAATTTGCAGTATGGTAATCAAAATCTTCTGCTGAATCTGTAGTGTAAAAAAGTCTTTGCCCTCCTGTGCTTATTTTCCTGCTCATTTCCGGGTGGCGTTGAAAATAATCAGCAAGACTATTGGCAACAATATCTCCCTGCGATAAAATTTTTATATCTGCCGGAGTGTATTCTCTTATTTTATCATGCAGCAGCGGATAGTGTGTGCAGGCCAGCAGTATAGTATCAATGGCTGGCGATTGATCCAGCAACTTGTTTATATATTTTTTAATAAAGAAATCGGCGCCGTGGCTGTTGTATTCATCATTCTCTACCAGCGGCACCCACATATTGCATGCCTGTTGAAATACTTTTACATCGGGGAAAAATTTTTCTATCTCAATTTTATAAGAGTTGGAAACTACTGTGCCCTTAGTTGCCAAAATTCCTACATGTTTTGATTCAGAATAATTTCCGATAAGTTCTGTGGTGGGCCTTATTACCCCCAGTACTCTTTTTTCACCATCAATAGCCGGCAGATCGTTTTGCTGAATAGTTCGCAATGCTTTTGCAGATGCTGTATTGCAGGCAAGCACAACTAATGGACAACCCTGATTGAAAAACCATTTTACACATTGCAAAGTATAGCGGTAAACAGTTTCAAATGATCGGGAGCCATAAGGCGCCCTTGCATTATCACCCAGATAAATATAATCGTACTGAGGAAGTTTGTTTACTATCTCCTTCATTACAGTCAATCCTCCGTAGCCGGAGTCGAATATTCCAATGGGAGATGCTGATGGCATAAGCAAAAATAAACGAGGCTGTCTCAACTTAATGCGACAGCCTCGTTTATATATTTATTTTTTATCAGTTCCCTGTCTTAGCCGGGGTTTTAGTTGCTTGTGCAGGCGCCACAGCAGGTTTTTGTTCCGGCAATTTAATATTTAGTTTTGCCAAAACAGCAAGCGTAATATCATCTCCTTCCGGAGCTACTACAAAACTTTCGGTGGACATTACATACAAATAGCCTTTTTCTTTAGCTACCTGGTTTATTGCTTTTTTTGCTTTCTCGTAATACGGCTGTAAAAACTCAGATTGTTTGTATTGTTGAATCTGCTGAATTACATTTTGTGCATTATCCAACTCAACTTTATCATCCTGCATTTCTTTCAGAATTTGAGTTCTTACTGCAAGCGTATTTTTTGTTGAATCATTCAGGTCGGCAATTTTACGGTTGTACTCCGATTGAATGTAATTGTAGCGTGGCAAAACAGAATCCTGAAGGTATTGCTGACCTACTGTATCCATATTTACTTTTTTTACTTCCGGCATTAAACCAACAATATCGTCAATGCGGATATAGCCGATTTTAGTTTGTGCCTGAGCGGTTCCGTTAATCAGGCCGGCAGCCAACACAATAATTGTAATAAACTTTTTCATTTTGTTTTCGTTGATGTTTTTTTATGAGTCAATTCTGAAAGGTAAAGTTGCCCGTTCAGAAATCTTTAACAAATCAATTCTTTACTCCCAATTCCTTCAGCACATCTTCACTCTTGTCCAATTTTGGGTCGGCAAATATAACGGTAATCCCCTCACTTTTATCCAAAATAAAATCGTAGCTGCGCTGTACTGCCAGCTTTTGCACGGCATTGTAAACTTTGTCCTGCACGGGTTTTACAAGCTCCTGTCTTTTTTTAAATAAATCTCCTTCAAAACCAAAACGTTTGCGCTGTATATCTCTTAATGCTTTCTCTTTTACAAAAAGCTGATCCTGTCTTTTTTTCTTCAGTTCCTCGCTCAGCATTACTTGTTCTGCATCAAAGTCGCGGTACATTTTATCCAAATCAGTTTGCTGATCATCTATTTCTTTTTGCCATGCAAGAGCCTGATCATCCAATTTTTTTTGAGCGTCTTTATACTCCGGCATTTTATCAAGAATATACCTGGTGTCAATAATTGCGTATTTCTGTGCTTCAGCAGATAAAACTAAAATCAGCAGACTACAGGCAACAAGCATTATCTTTTTCATATTATTTAATTTTAATGTGGATGAATTAATTTTTTCAGTATTCAAATCTTAACGAAAAAGGTTTGAATGAAATTGAAGAACCAATTTTTTTTAGTTTGGTAAATTAATTTTTTTATTCTGGTTCATAGCCAAGCATGAATGTAAATTTAGAAGCAGATTTCAACCCACCACCCGGCTTCAGCCTGTCTATTCCCACACCATAATCAAAACCAAGAAGTCCGAACATTGGCAGGAAGAACCTCATGCCCACACCTACGCTGCGGCGCAAACGGAATGGATTGTAATCTTTGAAATTGTACCAGCCATTAGCTGCCTCAAAAAATGTTAAGCCATAAATAGTGCTGCTTGGGTTAGTGGCAAAAGGATAGCGCAGCTCCAACTGGTATTTATTAAATATGGTAAAAAATTGTCTTGCCTGAGATGGATCGTCAGAAGGGTTGACGCCGGGATTTGAATTTTCATAAATAGGATAGCCGCGATGGGCAATAATATCGTAACCCAGTAATCCAAAATTATTAGTCATGCCGGCATCACCAATCTGGAAACGCTCAAACGGAGAAAAATCAATTTTGCGGTTGTACCTGCCCATGAAACCAAATTTGGCCGCCATCTTTACTATGAACTGCCTGTTTTTTTCTGCACCCATTGGCCTGCCCAATGGTATGTACCACTCAGCATTGAATCTCCATTTATGATATTCGGGGTGCTTATAGGAATTATCCTTGGAAGTAGAATTATTGATTAATGAAAAAGGCGGAGTGGCCTGTACACTCGCCATAAAATTAGATCCGCTTGTAGGGAAAATTGGATTAGGCCCCGCCGAGTTTCTGTTCAATGCAATTTTCAAACTGAAGTTGGTAGAGTTTCCGCTATCAAGTCCGGCAAAAATGGGGTAGTTGTTAAGTTTGTACTGAGTAAAGTTTAAGGTGTAAACAAGACTGAAATAATCATCAGGCCATTTCAATTGTTTACCAAGAGATACGCTGACGCCAAATGTTTTTAAGAAACTTGAGTCAGCTCTTTCTTTATTAAACCGCTGGGTAATATAATCGTATCCGTTAGTGAATTTACTGTTGTAAATACTGAAGGTTAATGAATTTCTTTTCTTTCCGCCCAACCAGGGTTCTGTAAAAGACACATTATAAGAGCTGTAAATTTTTCCGTTTGATTGATATCTCAGGCTCAGCTTTTGACCATCGCCTGTTGGCAATGGATCCCATGATTTTTTATTAAAAATATTTTTGATTGAAAAATTGTTGAAGGATACGCCAAGTGTTCCCGTCAATCCAATGCCACCGCCCCAGCCTGCAGAAAGCTCCAACTGGTCAGAAGATTTTTCTTCTACTTTATATTCAATATCCACAGTACCATCTTCAGGATTTGGTATGGGATTGATGCCAATGGTTTCCTGGTTAAAGAAATTCAACTGGCCAAGTTCACGCTGCGAACGGATAAGATCTGCACGGCTGAATAATTCACCCGGAACGGTTCTCAATTCACGGCGTATTACATGTTCCTTGGTTCTTTCGTTGCCGGAGATCCTGATATCTTTTATTCTTGCCTGCGGGCCTTCTGTAATTCTTATTTCATGATCAATCGTATCACTGTAAACAGCGGTTTCCACCGCATCGGCACGAAAGAAAAGATAACCATCATCCATATACAAGCCGCTGATATCGCCGCCTTCGGGAGTAAGCTGCTTGCCAAGCCGCTGGTTAAGAGTTTCTACATTGTAAACATCGCCTTTTCTAATGCCAAGAATAACATTCAATACTGAATCGTTGTATTTGGCATTTCCCTTCCAGGTTATATTTCCAAAGTAATATTTGCGGCCTTCGTTTATTTTAATATCAACATTTACATTTCCATTTTGAATGGTGTATGCTTTTGCTTCTTCAAGAATAGCATCACGGTAGCCGATGGAATTGTAATATTCCAGAATTTTTTCTTTGTCTTCTTCAAATTTTTTATCGTCAAATTTGGCTGAAGAAAGAAGTTTGAACCGGAACCAGGGGTCGAGGAAATTTTTTGTTTTGCTGATGGATAAAAATCCTTTGACTTTAATGTATTCCTTAAAAGTCATCCGCGGATTGGTACCAAAAAGTGATGTGTCTTTTTTAGGATACAGAGTAAACCGGCTTATTTCTTTTGTTCCTTTTAATTGTTTCTTCAGCTTGAGATCCGCCACTGTTTCGTTGCCAAAGAAATTGATATTTTCCGTTTTTACTTTGTGCCCTTTCTCAATAATGAAAGTAAGTGAAATTGAGTTTACAAAGTTTGTATCCACTTTCTCTATAATCTCCAGTTTTAGATCCCGGTATGCTTTTTCTGCATAATATTTTCTTATTACTTCATCTGAATTTCGGCGGGTGTTTTCAGTAACAATTGTCTGTTTTGCCAACCCAAGTTTAGCAAGCAATTCTTCCTCTTCAGTTTTTTTTATCCCTTTAAAATAATAATTACCCAGGCGTGGCCTTTCCATCACACTAATTTCTATTTCTATTTCATCTCCATTAATTTTTGTAACATAAATTTCTATGTTGGAAAAAAGTTTTTGCCTCCACAGGTTTTGAATGGCGTTTGAAAACTCATCGCCTCCGGGGTGCAGTATTTTATCGCCAACCTGCAAGCCAGATATGGATGCAACTATGGCGCTGTCAAGAAAAAAAATGCCGGAAGTTTTTATGGCAGAGATAGTATATTCTTTGGGCCGGGTGGCATTTTGCCATGTAAATAAATTGGGGTCAACAGAAGTAGGCTTGGTGGAATCACCGATCTGGGCATTTACAGAAAATAAGGAGGTAAAAACCACTGCGAGTGAAACACAAATCCGGAATAAAATTCTTAGCATGTTTGGTAATTCAGATCAGTCAATTTTTTTGCCGTAAACCCAATATGGATAGCCAGCAGAGGCGGCAAATTAACGGTAAAAAATTGAAGTGATTGTTAAGGGGGTTAAAAAGTTTAAATGTTTAATAGTGTACGAGTTTACAGGTTTTCAGTTCTGATGCTTTATCTGTGATATTAATTATTTTTTACCCGGTATCATTCAGGCGGTAGTAGTTTGTACCTGCTCACCGGTTTTACCAAATCTTCTTTCCCTTGCCTGGTAATCAAGTATGGCTTCGTACAAATTATTTTTTCTAAAATCGGGCCACAGAACATTTGTAAAATACAACTCGGCATAAGCCAATTGGTAAAGTAAAAAATTGCTGATTCGATACTCACCGCTTGTTCTTATCATCAGTTCAGGATCAGGAAAACTGCCGGTGACAAGATGTTGCTGAAATATTTCCTGATCAATCTCATCCACTGTTATTTTTCCTTCTTTCACTTTTTGTGCAATAGTTTTTACTGCATTCAGCAGTTCCCATCTTCCACTGTAGCTAAGCGCCATTATTAAATTAAGACCCGTATTGTTTTTGGTAAAATCCAATGCTTCATTCAATTCATTTCTTGCAGAAACGGGAAGTTTATTTATATCTCCAATTACATGCAGGCGGATATTATTTTTATGCAGGCTTTCCACTTCATTGTGGATGGTGGTTACCAGCAATTCCATCAATCCTGCAACTTCATATTCGGGCCTGTCCCAGTTTTCTGTAGAAAAAGCATACAGAGTAAGATACTCCACACCCAGTTCGGCACATCCTTCTACAATATTTCTTACACTTTCCACTCCATGAAAATGCCCAAAGAGCCTGTCTTGCCCTTGCTCTTTTGCCCAACGTCCGTTACCATCCATTATGATGGCGATATGGCGGGGTAAATGTGTTTTATCAATTTGATTTACTAAGTCAGACATCCGGGTAATTTTCTTTTTAAACTGAAGCGGGCAAAGTTAGGAAAAAGAGAGGGGGTGGCAAGGCTGGAGTTTGGAATAGTTTTTTACTAAAAATTGTTGAAATAGAAAATTTGCAGTCCATCGTTGCAAACGATGGACAACATTTCAGCTTCTTTTTATT
>JANOJO010000470.1:0-4034 GCA_031418795.1 Bacteroidota bacterium
GCCCTCCTGGTGCAGGAAAAACAATGCTGGCGAAGCGTATTCCTTCTATTTTACCTCCACTAACCCTTCACGAAGCCTTAGAAACCACAAAAATACATTCAGTTGCAGGAAAACTGGGAGCAAAGGCAACGTTGGTTTCCACTCGTCCTTATCGTTCGCCACATCATACTATTTCAGATGTAGCATTAGTAGGTGGTGGTGGTAATCCCCAGCCCGGAGAAATTTCATTGGCGCATAACGGGGTTTTATTTTTAGATGAGTTACCTGAATTTAAAAGAACCGTGCTGGAAGTAATGCGCCAGCCCATGGAAGAAAGAAAAGTAACAATATCAAGAGCAAAGATTGCTTTGGATTTTCCTGCATCCTTCATGTTGCTTGCCAGTATGAACCCCTGCCCCTGCGGATTTTTTAATCATCCTGAAAAAGAATGTACCTGCCCGCCCGGCGCAGTACAGAAATATTTAAATAAAATTTCCGGGCCGTTGCTTGATAGAATTGATCTGCATGTGGAAGTAACGCCTGTTCCATTCAGCGAACTTTCTTCCATCAAATCAAGTGAGCATTCCAATTCTATTCGTGACAGGGTAATTGCAGCAAGAGAAATACAGGCGGAGCGGTATAAAAATAATCCCGGCATTTATTGTAATGCACAAATAAGCAGCAAGATGCTGAAAGAAATTTGTGTGATTGATATAGTGGGACAAAATTTATTGAAAGCTGCTATGGAAAAACTTAATCTTTCTGCAAGGGCTTACGATAGGATTTTAAAAGTATCAAGAACCATTGCTGATCTTGCCGGCAGTGAAAAAATAAAACCCGAACATCTTGCTGAAGCTATTCAGTACCGGAGTCTGGACAGGGAAGGCTGGGCGGTGTAAAAGTTTGAGGTTTTAAGTTTATGGTTTTGCGGCTTCGTGTTATGCGGCTTTATCCTTCTGTTATACATGGTCATGCTTTCTGAATGAGTCCATCTTCTCACTTCCTTCTTCATCTGTTATATTGTCATTTTTCCCGAACTTGTACGATGTTTGAGTGTTAATATCCTTTACCAACCCCGCATTCTTTTTTATGAAGATATTATTGCATTATTTGAAGCCTCATAAATGGCTGGTCATACTTGTTCTTAGTTTAGCCGCTATCAATATTGGGTTTTCATTAATTGACCCGATACTATTGGGCAAACTAATTAACCTCGCCGCAGATAAAGTAAATTCACCGGATGAATTTGGCTGGAATCGGTTTTTTAATTCCTTCTCCTGGGATAAGCCGGGAGTTTGGTTCATTGTTACCTGTTCTATTTCAGTTGCGATGATCAGTCGTATTGCGAAAAATTTCCAGGATTATTTTTTGAATTTAGTGATCCAAAAATTCGGGGCTAAAGTTTTTACAGATGGATTACAGCATGCCATGAAATTGCCTTACCAGCAGTTTGAAGACCAGCGCAGCGGCGAAACCCTTTCGATATTAACCAAAGTAAGATCCGATGTAGAAAAATTCATGATCAATTTCATTAATATTCTGTTTGGAGTAATAATAGGAATCGTGTTTGTATTCGTCTATGCAGCCATTTTTATTCATTGGAGCATTCCGGTTGCTTACCTCGTTGGCATTTCACTCCTTACTGTTATCACCAATGCGTTGAGTAAAAAGATCAAGATCATACAAAAAAATATTGTAGGGCAAACCACGGCACTGGCAGGTTCTACAACCGAATCACTACGAAATATTGAATTGGTAAAAAGCCTTGGTCTTACCCGGCAGGAAGTAGAACGGCTTAATAAAAATACATATAAGATACTTGGATTGGAATTGACTAAAGTGAAACGGATAAGAAGTATCAGTTTTGTACAGGGTACGATGGTTAATACGCTGCGGCAGGTGATACTGTTTATTTTAATGTGGCTGATCTTTAAAGATAAAATGGATGCGGGGCAACTGGTGACCATGCAGATATTTTCCTTCTTCGTATTCGGGCCTTTGAAGTAAATAGTTAATATTCTTATTTCTTACCGGGAAGCAGAAGCTTCGTTAAATAATTTTGATACCCTGATGAAGAAAACACCGGAGTTGGATCCTGTTAATCCAAAATCGCTTGGCGATATCCAGACCTTATCTTTTAAAAATGTCGCTTTTCAACACAAGACCGCATCTCAAAAAGCTATTAACGATATAACGTTTGATGTTCGTGTTGGAGAAACCATTGCCTTTGTTGGACCAAGTGGCAGCGGTAAATCAACACTGATGAAATTATTAGTGGGGCTTTATCGTCCGCAGGAAGGAAAGATATTGTATAACAACCTGGATGAAACGGAAATAATTTTTGATGATCTCCGCAACCAGATCGGGTTTGTAACTCAGGATACCAATCTTTTCTCCGGCACTATCAAAGAAAATATTTTGTTTGTAAATCCATCGGCCACAGAAGAAGAAGTAATGGACGCATTGAATAAAGCCGCCTGCCAGAATTTATTATCGAGGGCGGAAAAAGGATTGGATACCATGATTGGTGAAGGCGGCTTGAAATTATCCGGGGGTGAAAAACAACGGTTGTCCATCGCAAGGGCCTTACTACGCCAACCCAACCTTTTATTGTTTGATGAAGCTACTTCCGCATTAGATTCATTAACCGAAGAAGAAATCACCGATACTATCCGTGATATTTCTCTGCAGGGAAACCAGATCACCATTTTAATTGCCCACCGGCTATCTACAATCATGCATGCCGACAGGATATATGTACTGGAAAAAGGTGATGTAGTGGAAACTGGCAATCATGAAAAATTGCTTGAAGAAAAAGGTTTGTACTATGCCATGTGGAGGCAGCAAATTGGTGAAAGAAAAAAATTATCTGTTGCATCATAAATTTTTTTATGTTTTCATTTTTTGGTTTTGGAAAAAGCAAAATAAAAGAAGCACTGAAAAACGGCGCTGTTATTATTGATGTAAGAACCCCGCATGAATATGACCAGGGCAAAGTGCCGGGTTCTGTCAATATACCCGTTGACAGAATTACAGCAAGTGTAGAAAGAATAAAAGCCATGAAAAAACCCATTGTGCTTTGCTGCGAATCCGGAACGAGAAGCGGATCAGCAAAACAAATATTAACTTCTGCGGGTCTGCAAAATATTTACAATGGTGGAAGCTGGGAAAATGTTTTAAAAATCTGCAAGCAGTTATAAACTCAGGGATTCACTTTTACTTTCAGTGTTTTAATTGCCTTGTTAAGGCCGTGATCTTCAAATTCGGCAGTAACAGTAAAATCTGTAACAGCCATTACAGTAGCTTTAAATGCAAGCCGAAAATTTAATACAGTAAGAAAATGGGTTTCATAAAACTGATCTGCCATCACCAGGGTTGTATTATCATTCCTTAAAACCACTTTCCCTTTATACATCACTTTATTATCGGATGCTTTTCCTTCTATAATAATGGAGTCGCCATTAGCATACAACTGGTTGTCGGTTGGTTTTGTAATTGTAATTACCGGAAAAATATAATCGTTCTGATCTTCCTGATGAATATCATCTTCTCCTGCAGATCCACCCGTTTTTGTACAACCAAAATTTATTGCTGATAATAAAACAAAAATAAAAATGGGATAAACTATTTTCTTCATGCTTATTTATTTTCATCTTTACCCTGCCACAGGTCAGTAAAGAAATTAGACTTTTCAAGTTCTTCAATATCACTCAGCTCCAGTTCAATGGCTCTGGTGCTTTGAGTTATTTCCACCAGGGAAACAATTAATGATATCAGCAGGCTGATAAGACTTATGGCAAAAACATATTTAGCTGCTGTCGCCCACTCACTGTATATGCAATACATGGTAATCACACAGCAAACAAAACTAAATACACCCAGTCCCTGCATGTACCTAACTAAGTTTATCCGCTGCCGCAAACTTTTAATTTGCTTCAGCAGCAACGGGCTTTTTTGTTCCCGCTTATACTCATCGTGCAAACGCCGCACCAGGTTGGCTAATGCAAGAAAACGATTGGTGTAAGCAAGTAATAAAAGGCTGATTGCCGGAAATA
>JANOJO010000471.1:0-8213 GCA_031418795.1 Bacteroidota bacterium
AATTGTTATTTCACGAATATCTGTTGGCGCTATATTTAATAAAGATGCATAGCCAAGTTCATCTGCTGAACCAAAATTAAAATCGGAAGGTATTTGTGTTTCATACGGCATACCGTCAACAACAATCAGCGGATCGTTTGATGAGTTGATGGATGAAGTACCTCTTATTCTGATTGACATACCAGCGCCTGGATCACCTGATTGAGCCGTGATGTCAACACCGGGAAGACGACCCTGCAATGCCTGGTCAATAGATGTGGCCGCCATTTCTTCCAGTTCTTTTGTATTGATGCTTGACTGTGCTGTGGTTAAATTTCTTTCCGCAATTTGAATCATTCCATTGTCAGTTTTTTTCTGAGAAACAATAATTACACCCGTGAGTTCCTTATCACTTGATTCCATTTTCAGGTTCAGCGTTGTTTTGCTGTCAATACCCTGCTCCTGCGATTTAAAACTGATATGTGAAAAAGAAAGTTTGTGGGTCGTGTTTGAAATTTTGATGGAATAGTTGCCTTCAATATCTGTTTTTACTGCACGGATGATTCGGCCGTCAGCATCCATCTCTGCTACTGTAACGCCGGATACAGGCTTATTGTCATTGTCAGTTATTTTTCCCTGTACCGTAGTTACAGTTTTTAAATTTTGTGCAGTAAGCGAAAACTGCAATGCGAAAATTAAAAACAAACCACTACCTGTTTTAATAAAAAATGATTTCATAACCCTTACCTGGTTTTATTAATTATTCTTAAGATAATTGTCAATTAAATGAATAACGGTACGGTTTGAAAGCTGGTTGCTTTGCGCCGTTACCAATCTTGCAATCCGGTTGAACTGATCCTTTACTTCAAACACACCGCCTGTATATTGAATAGTAAATGTAACCGGATCACCCACAGCATTTTTCAGCAATGAGGGAAATACACCCACATCCTTTCCATCGGGTATCACGGTACGTTTATCTAAAAAATGATATTGAATAAATTTTTCCACTTTTACTTTATCGGCAGTAAGCGTTGGAATATACAGTGGCACTGCTGCTGTACCCGGCAGTAAGCCGGCGGTAATTGCTAATCTCATCTGTGCATTGTTTGGAATAAATGCTGTGTAGAAAGATCCGCCGGATGTGCCGAGGATATTTCCTGTTGCAGTTTCATACGCTGTTGAATTTTTTAAATAATTCCAGAACAGGTTAAATTCTGATGATACAGGCGTACCTAAAGTTTCAATATGTTTACCAATTGATGTGTAAGTGAAATAAGGCAAATCATTTAAATAATACACTTTACCGTTCAATGCTGTTTTTGAACTGTCAATTCTTACTATCACATTTCTATCTGCTGTACCGGCAGTGATAATCTGTGTGCCATTATATTTTATACACTCAGCGCCAAATGTGGAAGTGATGCCGGCGAAACCAACATTACCCAAATTAGCCAGTTCATTATTCGGTGTTTCAATAACACAGGTATTTATCATTCGCAATAAATTCAACCTGTTTGAATCATTAACTGATGTAGCGCCGCCCACCGGGTTTACAAATGTCCATCCGTTTGATGCGAGATTATAACTATAGCCTTTTGCAGCAAATACAGCATCAGGAATCATCAGTACTGCAAATTTTCCATTGGGGTTTGTAATAATATTTTTCAATTCAATATCGAGCAGCCGGGTCATTAAAGAATAACCGGGGTTGAGGTAAGCCCTTCCATACACGGTGGCAAATACATTGGGTTCGTTTACTTTGTCAGTGCCATAAAACAAACCATTGCTCAATACTTTTTTATCAATGATGTTGGTTGTTGAATTCATTTTAGCCGGCTCGCCCAAAAAATTATAAGTGCCTGCAAACTTGCTTGGCCATACGGTTGTCTGCCACATGTGAGCATTGAGTAAATCGGCAATGATGTTTAATGGGAGTGAATTGATGGATGGATAACTTTCTAATAATACCCTGTCAATATAGCGTTGTAAAGAATCGTTTTTGGGAACAAAGAGTGACCATCCGTCTTTTTGTGCATCATTATCCTGCAGCTTAAATGAGTTTTCGCTGTTGGGAGAAAATGCAAGCAGGTTGGAATAAACTTTTGTATAAACATTTTGTGTACTGCCTGTAAGCACCTGGTAGCGGCGGGTGGCATCGGCATTTTGAATAAACAAAACCATAAATCTCTCGTACAGGCTTTTGAACAAACTGTATTCTGGTTTGGTTCTTAAATACTGATCAAGACTCTGCAACGGCGTAACTACCCTATTGATAATATGTATCACGCCATTTTCTGCTGCAATGTTTTGCTCAGTTACGCTGGCATGTGCAATATTGAATCCGGTGTACGTACTGGATGGATAGAAATAATTATAATCAGCAGCCGTTAATCCTTTTGCAGAAAAAAAGTCGGTCGTGAAAATTGGAATGTGCTTATTATTATTATCTGCATTGTTATAATAACTGTTGGCAAGCCCGGTATTATTCCTGTTTGACTGAATGGCTTTGTAAGTCTGCCCGCCATACGAAGTATCATTATAAAAACCGGTATAGTAAGCTGTTCTTCTTTTAAAAGCAGAGTTAACCACCCAGCCAAGATTGGACTGGTAATCATCCAGCCTGTCTTTTTCAAAAGCATTGAAGACTAATAAATATTGTACAATACTTTGTGCGGTGGAAGAATCAACGGATGCCAGATTTGAAAAGCCACGGCTTTGCAGGTAAGCAGTAAAAGATGCATCATTTGTAAATGCAGAATCAGTTGGCGCAAACATAGTCCAGTACCCGGCGGCGCTTAGTGTGGATTTATAGCCCGATTTATCAATCAGGGAAAGTAGGGTTTTAAAATTTCCTTTAGCAGCTAATTGCTGGTAAATGGGCGGCGCCAGTGAAGCAGGCCTTTCGTAATACTCATCAAAATTTTTCTTGCAGGAAAAAAATAAAATGCCTGAGGCAGCAATAAGCAGTATGCGTTTTAAAAAATTAATCATATCAATCCTGAATATTTATAATGATTGTTATCAAAAATTATTATTTGTAAAAAACTGATGCCGGAAAAAAGAATGGCTGACGGAGATGAAGAATAATAAGAGTAGTTATTCCTGTTAAATGCAAATTGGTAATGCAGCGTAAAGAAGCCAGTTATTTTTTTCATATAGCAGCCGTCCTGTAATTAAGTAAACCTGTAATTAAAAATTTGCCTGGAGCAAATTATTTTTCAGCGGTCTAAAAGTAAATGATTCCCCGCTTCAACCGTCCTGCTTTGTCCTGAAAACTAACACGAAGCAGTCAATTTTTACGCAATCGTTCCCGACTGTATATTTCAAAAGTCATAGAGAAACATCATTTAATTGCAGTGTGAAGAATTAAAATTTTATTTAAAAAAAGAGCAGGTGATGAGCCTGCCCTTTCTCAAGAAAATTAATTACAAAAAATCAATACCCTGGATTTTGCATTGCTTGTTTTTGTGGTCCTGTTAAGGCAACTCCTCCTGCTTGAATTCCATCAAGAAATGTTTGAGGTATTGGCCGCAGTAAATGACGGTCCTGAATGTTTGGAGCCGCATCTGGATTAAATACCTGGGCACGTTTTACCAAAGTTTTGGTACGGCTCAAATCTTGCCAGCGCAAATATTCACCGGCAAGTTCTCTGGCCCTTTCGTTCAACATAAAGCACAACATCCTGTCATACGTAGATGATAAGCCCAGTGCAGTAATAATATTTTCATCACCTGTTGGCAACGACGCAATATTAGATACAGCTAAACTTGCTGAAGCTACAATTGTAACAGGAATATTATTAGATTCGTAGTAAGAATTCTCCGGAAAAAAAGAAGGAGGCACGGCTTGAGGAGCACTGCTGGGTGCAGCTCCACCATCATAATAAACCGAACGGCTTTCTCCATTTATATATTGTGCCCTTGCACGTAATGGATTGATGTAAGGCAACGCATCAGTATAAGCACCTGTACCCATTTTTGCCAACCGGATTTTTGCTTCCGCGGCTATCAAATAAGTTTCTGCAGAACGGGCCAACGTTATATCCCGAAGACCTCTTACATCGTTAAAACCTGCAGTACGTGAACCATCAAAAAATTTACTTAATGAAGGAAATTTGCGGGTATCGTTCCACCCACCGTCTGCGGTAACACCATTTTTATACGCTACATACACATGGGGTATAGTTTTTCCAGTTCCGCTATATACCACAGAATTGTTCAACACATTAGCTGAGAAACGGGTGTCTCCGGGTTGATTAATGATATACAATATACCCAAATCTCCCTGAACATAACCGGCCGTTGGTGAAGTTGCATTAACCTTGTGTTTTGTCCTGAAGGTTTTCCAAAATCTTGAGTCGTTTTGCATGTCGTAAATTCGATACATGTAAAAATTAGGCGCCATCCGGCTGAATGGACGGTCGCCACTTAAATCCCTTTGCATTTGAGCAACATCTTCGTATCGGGATGTATAATATAAATGCTGCGTATTTTGGCCGGTTGCAGACAAGTCAGATGTAAACTGCGCAGACAGGATTACTTCCCTCAGATTTTCATTGGCTCCGTTAGGGGAAGTATATCTCCATAAATCACCGAAGTTTGGAGCCAACGCATGATTAGCAATTACTGCATCGCATAATGGACCTATAGCCGACAAATCCGCTGCCTTAGTAGAGGAGTTCCAGGAATCATTAATTTCACTGACACGGCTCAGGTAGGCCTTTGCCAGAAAATGCCCTGCAGCATCTTTGGTAATTTTTGCAGGCCCTCCCGTATTGGCTAAAAGATTATACGCTTTAGTAAAATCAGAAATTATTACATCATATACCTCTTTAGGCGCTTGACGTGTAAATTCTAATTCCACCCCAACACTGGGTGTGGTCTTTAAAGGCACAGCCCCGAATTGGCTAACCAGCCTTAAATAATTATAGGCCCGAAAAAAATAACCTTCGCCTAAAGCTGTTTTTTTAATGGCATCTCCAGTAGAAGTACTGGCTTCTGCGTTTTGAATAATTATATTAGCATGTCCAATACCGATAAATAAATTATCCCACTGTGCTTCTGCAGCCACAGTATTTCCATTGTTTGGCGTAACAAAAGACCCAAAAGTGTTGCCATAAGAATTATACATTCCATTGGAAGGGTCGCCACCTACACGGAACTCGTCAGCTCCATAACACATATTAGAAAATGCCATTTCGCCGTTGAATTGTGTGGCAAATACCTGGTGATAGGCCCCTTGAACCAATTGCTGAATACCAGCGTCTGTCTTATAAAACTCAAAATCTCTTGAAGTTTTCAATTCTTCATCTAAGAATGATTTTTTGCATGAAGTGGTAACAAGTACTAAAAGAACGGTTACCAGGCTTATATTTAATATTCTCTTTTTCATATTTAATAATTTAATGAGTTAAAAACCTGCATTTATACCAAATGTAATACCCCGGTTAGAAAACATTGCCTCAGCATCCATATCCATAAACTTAATTTTTGAAAACAGCATGCTTGGGTTAGTGGCCTGTACGTAAACCCTGAGGGATGACATGTGCATTTTTGATACTATTTTACCGGGCAGATTATATGAAGCAGAAATATTCCTCATTTTTAAAAAAGAAGCTTTTTTGTACCCTAATGCTGCAGAATAGTTATCGCCTGAGCCTACTGAATAAAAGGGTTTTTGGTAGTCGCTGTTTTGGTTGTTTTCTGTCCAATAACTAATCTGCCGTTGGTTGGACCGTGCTGTTTGAGCTTCGCCACCCGTATTAAACCAATAATTCATACGGCCGTAAATAAAGAATGACAATTCAAAGCTTTTATAAGTGAAACTGTTTGTCATACCAACAACCCAGCGTGGCCTTGTATGGCCAATAATTACACGGTCGTTGTTTGCATCAATTTTGTTATCACCATTCTGGTCAATAGGTTTAACCTGGCCTGGGGTAAATGTGTTACCATTAAGTCCAAACTTGCGGATAGCTGCGGTATCGGAATATTGCCACATACCGTTAGAGGCAAAACCATAAATTACACGGATGGGTTGGCCAGGGAAAAGGTTATTCAAAACATCAACCTCTTTGCCAAATGCACCTTCAACAAGCTTGTCTTTTTGCCAGCTTACATTAATATTGGTTGTCCATTGAAAGTTTTTAGTAGTCATATTAATAGTATTAATATTAATATCAATACCTCTGTTATCAGTTTGCCCAATATTAGTTAATGTTCTAAGTGAACCCGTAACTGAAGGCAAAACTTGCAGGAATAATAAATCATTTGTCTTTGATTTATAAACATCAATTGCACCTGAGACTCTTCTTTTTAATATACTGAAATCAATACCTAAATTATATTGAGTTGTTTTCTCCCATCTTAAATTGGGATTTCCCAATTGAGTTGTAGGAAGAGAGGCTGCATTAACACTACCTCCGTTTGGATAGAAAAGCGGAGTGCCAAATGTTAATGTCCGGTATGGCTCAATTGAAGAATTACCAGTAACGCCTACGCCAATTCGGAATTTTAAGTCGTTTACAAGTGAAACATTTTGCATAAATTTTTCACGGCTTACACGCCATGCCAGGGCAGCGCTGGGGAATATATCCCCTTTGTATCCTTCACCAAGTTGTGATGCGGCATCACGTCGAACGGATGCAGTTAATAAATACTTATCGTCAAACCCATAATTAAGGCGGGCCATATAGCTTGTTAGCTGGCTTTCAGTTATTGGAGACACACGGGTAATGGTAAGATTAGTAGCCGGAAGCACTGAATTATTCAGTTCGTACCATTTTTGACTGGCAAATGGTATAGCGGTACCAACTAATCTATTTACAGGGCTAGCAACATATTTGGTAGCGCTTTGTAATAAAGTAAGTCCAAAGTTGTGTTGCTTAATTTGTTTGTCATAATAAATCAAATTATCTATTGTCCATGAGTAGGTTTTAGCTTCTTGCAACGATGCTCCATTAATACCACTACTTGCCGCAGACTGTCCATCTATATAAATACCATTGGTATAGTTAGAAAAATCGGGGCCAAAATTTAATCGGTACTTTAATCCCTTTAATACAGGATGAATTTTACCAAAATCCATTTGTGCATATAAGCTACCAAATGCACGAAGTGTTGTTCTTTGGTCTTGTGTATATTTCTGTTCATCTACAACAGTTTTTATAGCCACATCGCCTCCGGGATAAAATACTCTGTTTCCTGCTGAATCATAGGGAACTGCCCACCTGAACATACCCCTTGCAGAATTATAAATACTGGTGGCAGGTGAACCTACAAATGAGCCAATTACTAAATTTGACTGGCCGAATTCCTGGGTACCATGGGTAACGTTTACATTAAGCCCCATATTAAACCAGTCGGTAGCCTGAATATCTACATTGGCCTTACCGGAGTATCTTGTAAACTTTTGGCCGATAGAAGTTCCTTTATTATTCAAATATCCAAAAGAAGCGTAGGCTTTTATTTTATTAGTACCGCCGCTTACACTTATTGTGTTGTCGTAAGTAATCCCGGTTTGAGATACCAGACCAGTCCAGTCTGTATTACCCACTTTTGATCCATCCCATGTTCCGGAGGCCCAGCCCTGAGCAATATTTTTCCAGGCAGTCTGGTCAGAAGTGGCCAGGAAAATATCCCTGTCGTTAGTAATATTGGGGTTATCACCTCTTGGGCGGCCTGTTGGGTTACTATAATACACAGCCCAACGACGAAAATCTATATATTCAGAAGCAGACATAATGGGTGCCCAGTCTTTCACCGTTTCAAACGTTGCTGAGGTATAAAGATTAACCTGTAATTTACCCGCCTTACCCTGTTTGGTAGTAACAATTACAACACCATTGGCTCCCCTGGAACCAAATATTGCGGTCGCTGACGCATCTTTCAATATATCTATAGACTCAATATCGTTAGGGTTAAGGTACTCAATACCACCTGTTGTTATAGGTATATTGTCAACCACAAATAACGGATTATTAGTAGCATTAACTGAGCGTTCACCACGGATTCTGATACTACCTACCTGGCCGGGGCGTTCATTGGAACTAATATCCACACCAGCCACTTTGCCCTGCATGGCCTGTAAAGCATTATCTACCGGCCGGGACCTGATGTCTTTCTGATTGATACCGGCAACTGCGCCGGTTACATCCTTCTTTTTAATAGTAGTGTAACCAATAACTACAACATCAAGTAACGATGAAGCAGTACTCTCAATGGATATGTTCA